>JAQXDJ010000413.1 GCA_029251425.1 Vicingaceae bacterium | reverse complement strand
TATTAGTCTATGGAATTTGGTTCATACTTTCATCAATCCAATCAGAATCTATAATTTTAAGTTTATGAAGATTGTTTTGAGTAAAATTAGCTTACCCATCATTTTATTTATATTGGTTTCTTTAACCAATACGAGCTGTACTTCAGCCCAACCAAAACCTAAATTCTTAAATGAGATAACATCCATAACTGAATTTAAAATGTTAAGCGGAAGCCCTATTTCCAATAAATATGGAGGCGTTGAAGCCATTAAAGTTGTTTATGATATTAAGGCTGACAGAATATACTTTTTAAATAGAAAAAACTACAAATATCACCATGGATTCTGTTCTTACAAATTGAATTACAATAAAGGTTTGGCACATTTTAATGAGCACAATTATGCAGCAAATTCTGAGCAACGCATTTACCTGCTAGGAAACATCAATTATTATAAAAACCAACAAAAATACATTATGGATTTATCTCCTGCAGATCTAATCCAGATAAAAGAAATTGAGCAACTCTACCACAAAATTAAATCAGCTGTCTTTTTTAACAAAATGGAATTGCTATTAAACACTTCTCGTTTAATAAATATTGCTAATCAATTTAACATCCCAACCATTAGTCCTGAAGAAATTTACAAAGGATTAAATTACCAAGCCATTGGCTTAAACACAACCTATGGAACTATTAAATTTGCTACACTTAACGATTTGAAAACTAACAACTATTCGGAATCCGATATTTTAGTACTAGAAGAAACTCCTAACATCATACCCAATATTGCAGGTGTAATTACTTCAGAATTTCAAACACCATTAAGTCATCTTTCTATTTTAGGAAGAAATAGAGGAATTCCTATTATGGCGATAAAAGAAGCTTTTAAAAACAAAAGCTTAAGGAATTATCATAACAAGTTTGTTCGTTTTGATGTTTCAAAAAATGACTATTCCATAAAAATGGTATCAAAAGAAAAGTATGGTGACATGAATTTGAACAAACGCTCTAAAGTTAATTTAAAACGAGATTTAAATATTGACACTTTAGTAGGGTTTGACAAACTGAATAAAGTAAGCGCTAAATCGATAGGTAATAAAGCTAAGAATTTTGCAGTATTACAGCATTTAAGCAAGAAAGGAGATTTTAAAGTTCCTGAAAGTGCTTTTGCTATTCCGTTTTCATTTTATGACAAACATTTAGAAAGTTCTGGGGCTGGAATTTTAATTGAACAATTTTTAATTGATTACAAGAAAAAAAAAGACAGTGTTAATGTTAAAAATCGTTTAAAAGAAATTAGAAAAACCATTTCCAAATCGACCATTGACCAAAAATTAGTTTTAGCAGTAAATAAAAAAATAAAACAGCTCGGAAATCATAAACGATTTAGGTTTAGGTCATCTACCAACGCAGAAGATATGAAAGGTTTTGGTGGCGCAGGGTTATACACTTCTAAAACAGGAATAGTTAATGACTCCACAAAAACAATAGAAAAAGCCATTAAAAAAGTATGGGCAAGCTTATGGAACATACAAGCATTTAACGAAAGAACGTATTTCAACATCAATCAAGAAAAAGTAGCCATGGGAATATTGGTTCACCGATCTTTTCCTAATGAAATTGCCAATGGTGTAGCCATTACCAAAAACATTTACAGAGAAAGTCAATTAGGAGTTATTATCAATGTGCAAGTGGGCAACGAAAGTGTTGTTGACCCAAAACCAGGAGTTATTTGCGATCAAATTATATGTTATGAAGGTGGTAGAAATAAAATATATACCGAAAAAGACATTGTTGAAGTGATTACAAAATCGAGTTTAAACAACAATATATTAATAATGACCGATGCAGAAATTATTCACCTAACCAAACAACTTGAATTGGTTAAAAAGCATTATTCTTTTAGAAATGGTAATGAATATGATAATATAGCCCTTGATATAGAATTTAAATACAAAGATTTAATCTTAA
>JAQXDJ010000410.1 GCA_029251425.1 Vicingaceae bacterium | reverse complement strand
TATAGTTACCATTAATTGGGTTTGTTTGGTAAAGGCCAACAAATTCATTGTTGTTAGCATTGTAAATGGCAATTGTAGCATCAAAAACAGGAAATGAATCTGTTGTCATAAAATGACCTCGAATGGAAGAGGTTAATTCTGGTTTTTCAGGAGTAGTTATTTCATAAAGCTTATAGCTTTCGTCTAAACTTCTTCTGTTAGATGAAAATTTAGCAGTTTTACCATCTAAACTTGGTACATATAAAATATCATCATAAGGAGAATTTATTGGGTAACCTAAATTTTTAGCCTCTCCCCAGTAATCTTTTGATGATTTTCTTTTTGAAACAAAAATGTCATATCCACCGATACTGTTGTGCCCTTTAGATGAAAAGTACATTGTTTTTCCATCAGGAGTAACATAAACATAATCTTCATCAGAAGGTGTATTTATTTTACTTCCTAGGTTGTGTGGAATACCCCAAAAATCTTTTCCCTTTTTTAAGTTGATATAAATATCTTTATCGTTACGAGTATCATCTACACCGTAACTGGGTTGTAAAGTTTCACTAAAATCTGTTTCAAACATTAAAACTCTGTCTGTCTTCTTTTTATCTATTCGTGATTTAAAGAACTCTGTTTTTGGCTTTAGTTTGTCTGCAATAAGTATAGAAGGATAAGCTTTTTCAATTTCATTAATATCAAGAGGTGTTGTATTTATGAGTTGCATATCATATTGCTTTCCTATTAAACTGATTCCATTATTGCAGTTTTCAATAAGGTGGGGCACGTCAATGTTTCCTGTTTCTTCTGGGGTAGCTTTGTTTTGGTAGTTTTTATAGTATTCAACTGCGTTAGCAAACACTCCTGAAAGGTGATAGGCTTGACCTATAAGATAGTGAGCGTTTGCTGGAGTTTCTGGTGCTTTTATCGATTTTAGAAGAAAAGGTAGAGCATTTAATTTGTTTTCTTCAGCGTAAAAAAGCGCAACACCTTTTCTGTAATTATAGAGTGCATTTTCTTTATCTTCTTCTAAAAGAGTAGAGTATAATGCAATAGTGTTGGGGTAATCTTTTCGTTGAAACGCTTTGTCAGCTATTTCTAATTGTTTTTTATGTTCTCTAACTTGAGATTTTATTAACTCCTTAACATCACCAAAATCTGTTTCGCTTATTCTCGTTTTACCAGGAACAATTTCTGGTAAATTTTCACCTTGGTAGAGATCAACATGTTGTTTTAATTCTTTTTCATTACCGTTATAAACGGTAAGTAAAAATAGTGTCGGCTCTGTTTCTTCAATTATTTTGGTTGTTAAATCAAAATTAATTTCTTCACCTTGCATTTTTAAATAGATTTTCTGGGAAGAAATTGCATCAGAAATATCGGTACTTGCAAAGCTGGGTATTTCAACTGTTTTTATAAAAGGAGGGTGGTTGTAAGCTGTAATTTCAAACTCATACTTAACATTTAATTCCAAAATCATTAGGTAATTACCTGTTACAGCATTAGTGTTGTAAATGCCTACAAGTTCATCCGTAGCAAGATTATAGACTACAATTTCTGCTTGTCGCATATCCGTAAAATCTTCAACCTCAAAGTTTCCTTTAATTAAGCAAGAGGAAATTCCACTTTTGTTTTCACGGGCTTTATACATGGTGTATTTCCCGTCAGTATTGTTTCTGTTTGAAACAAAAAAGTAAGAATTTTTATCTGTAGTATCGTTTTCTAGTGTGAATGCACTACTAGAAGTTAGGTTGCTTAAACAAGCAAGTACTAAAAATATGAATGATAATAGGTTCTTCATTTATAAAATCGAAAGTATCGAAATTGTGTGAATAAATGAAAAATCTAGCAAATATTATACCCCTAAATTTGTTCTGAATAATTTAACTGCAATTGCGAGTAGAATTACACCAAATACTTTTCTTAAAACAGCTAGCCCTCCAGCCCCTAATTTTTTCTCAAGAAATGAAGATGATTTTAAGACAATGTACACCAAAATCATATTAATAAAAATAGCTGCTACAATGTTTTGAACAGCGTATTCTGCTCGTAAAGAAAGTAAAGCAGTCATTGTTCCAGCACCAGCAATTAATGGGAAAGCCAAAGGAACAATTGATGCTGTTTGGGGTGCATCATCTTTGTATAATCGGATTCCTAAGATCATTTCTAGGGCTAAGAAAAATAAAATAAATGAACCCGCTATAGCAAATGAACTTACATCGATACCAATAAGCCCTAAAATAGATTCTCCTACAAAAAGGAAAACAACCATTATTATTAATGCAACAATACTTGCTTTTTCTGATTGGATATGACCAACTTTCTGTCTTAAATCTATAATTATTGGTATAGACCCAACAATGTCAATTACAGCAAACAAAATCATTGATGCTGTTACTATTTCTTTAATATCAAAAAACATAATTTTTTATTTTAATTTTTCAGCCGGCAAACGTAGCTAAATAATTTAACGTACAATTAAAAAATCAAATTATTTTTAGGGCAATTAAACTGCTGTTTTTCAGTAGTTAAAGACTCTAACTTTCGAGTCGTTTAAACGAACTCTTAACCAGTTTTCCATTGCGGTTTTTTGTTTAACAATTTCTTTGTCGTTTATTGAAGGTTTCCAAGTCATAAAAAAGGTTTTAATGGTATCTTGTTTATCATTAAAATTGGTTGATATGGCTTTTGCATAAGACATGTTGATAACATCAGGGTATTGAACAGCCATTTCATTTTTAATTGCTGCAAATGGAATGGTGTCACCTTTATATTTTAGCAACTCATCTTGTAAAAAATCAATTTTTGCTTCTTTACTATTCAGCATGGATTCATTTTTCTCATAAATATCTTCTAATATTCCAGATTTTATTTTTGCACTTAATTGCCCAGCAATTTCTTCTGTTTTATCTTTTGATTGGTGAATTTTTAATTTGGTAGTAGTTAAATCATACTCCCTAAGCTTTGTTTGAATTCTTTGTTCTGTTGATGTAGGTATAATTTCACCAATTAAATAAACTTCGATTAGAGACATTGAATCTTTTTCGAAAGTAATTTTTTTATTAATGACTTCAGTTCCATCAAACTCAAAGTTTTCGGTAACAAATCGCTCAGCATTATTTTCAAAAATACTTTCTTGAATGGTATTCCAAAAAGTAAATCCACTAGGAATAATTATTAATAAAGAAATTATCCAAAT
>JAQXDJ010000361.1 GCA_029251425.1 Vicingaceae bacterium | reverse complement strand
GAGTATAACGCCAAGATCTATAAAAGGGTAAATCTGAGTAAGTTCTTCATGAGGAACTGGATCAAGGAAAAAAAGATTAGGTAGATGTTTGGTGTTGATTGTTTCTTCAATCATTTTATTTTTTCGACCTAAGAAAACAAAAATAATTTTTTTATGTTCTTTGAGTTGTTCAATAGCAGTAATAAAATTATTGTAGTAATGTTGGTTGCCACCAACATTCCCTAAATGAGCAATAATAAATACATCTTTAGGGAACTGCTTTAAGGTAGGATGTTTTTCTTGTTCTACAATAGAAATAGATTGGCAACTATTAGGAAGTATAAATGCTTTTTCTTTTTCTAATGTTGAATCATTCATAAAGTAATTAAGTCTGTTAATTTCAGGAAAAACTACTAGATCAATAGTGTTAGCTTTTTTTAATATGTAACTATAAAAGAGTTTATTAAGTTTATTTAGGTTGTTTAACTCTATTAATTCAAATTGATGATAAATGAGTGTTACTTTTTTTTGTCTAAATAGTTTTTTTACCCACAAACTAAAAAAAAGAACTTGAAAATCATTAGTGTAAAGAAGTTGCTTGTTAGTCTCTTGAAATATTGAGATTAATTTTCTAATGATGGAAAGATACTTGCCTAGTTTAAAACTGATAGATTGATTACTAAATTCTTGGTAAGTATTATAAGTTGCAATATTATTGAATTTAAACCCTTCAATGTCTTCGTAATAGTTGTTAAAGCTTTTTACATGAGTTTCTGTTAACACAACATTTGTGTTCATTTTTTTTATGAAAAAATGAACGATATACCTGAGGGAAGGAATAACGGTAATGGGATTAATAGAAATAATATTTACTCTCACGGTATTATACTTTACAAATATTAAGAAGTTCTTTTAAACGGTTTTCATAAGTATGTTCTTTAGATGTTCTTTTATAACCTGCAGCAGCAATCGATTTCCTTTCCTCTTCATTTTTAGGGTCAAGGTAATAATCGATTTTTTTAATTAGCTCTTCATAATTTTTATAAGTTACAATTTCTTTATCTACTTCAAAAAGTTCAGTTACTATGTTACTGTGTGAGATGATTTGAAATCCGCCACAACCTGATATTTCAAATGCTCTTTTATTAATTCCATTTATTACTGCTGGATGAAGGTTGTTTAGTACGATTTTGGCAGCGCCAAAGGCTTTTGCCTTCTCTTTTTGGAAAAGTGCAACGCCTGTAATAATTTTTTTAATTTCAGGGATATTCAACCAATAAGAAGGTTTTGACCCCCACATTTTAAAATTGTAATGAGTTAAATGTTTGTATAGCGCTATTCTGCTAGGGTAAAGATTTCCCACATTTGTTACATCACAAGTATAATAATCAATTTCATTGTCAGCTAAAGGTTCAATTTTATGGTAGGTAGGGTTAGAGCATTGGGGTAATAAGTATGTATTTAATAAAAACTCTTCTCTTAATTTTTTAACAAGATATTGATCCACAAAAAATAAATAATCATATCCTGCAACAAAAAACATTGATTTTTGAAAATTGCTAATAGCATCAGGAAACCATAAAGCTATTGGAGATGAATTGATTTTTTTTATTTCATTAATCTCTTGAGTAGATAAATAATCATGTAAAACAATACTTAAGTCAATTTTATTTTGCTGATATTTTTTATAAATAGAATTAGCTTTTATTTTTCTGAATAAAGGTACTTTTCCTAAAAAATGTTTGTAAAAAGTACGAGCCATACTTCTCCCTTTGTAGCCCATAAATCCGTACTGCATAAATTTTACTTCAGGGTCAATAGAAACAACAGTGTGTCCCATATTCTGTAATGTTTCTCTAATGTGTAAACCAGAACCTTCTATATTAAACTTACCTATTACTGCAATATTCATTTGTAATTTGTTATATGGTTTTCAATTTTTAAGATCTGATTTTTATAGGTGTTTTCTTTGGCGTATTGATGCCTGTATAACATGTTTTTTCGAGAATTAAAATCATTTATATTTTCAACAACATTATAAAATGTTTTATGAAATAGGTTTGTTTTAGACATTTCTAATAATCCTGTAGTTGAAAAATATTCAACTATTGGAGATGAAA
>JAQXDJ010000360.1 GCA_029251425.1 Vicingaceae bacterium | reverse complement strand
ATTTAAAACTGTTAAAAATAATAAGCCTGAATTTTTCATAGAAAAAATAAAAGTTATGATTGATTCAGAATTCCCTGAGTTTGAATTAATATTTAATAATGAAGAATTCCCTTTTTATCATCAGGACAGCACTCTTGAAAAATTGATTTACAAAATAGAAGATAAACAGATTAAAATAGAACAGTACGATTGGCGTGACTATCGTGAGATTTATACAGTATTCTTGAATGACACAAAGGTTAAAGAATTCGACATTAGTAAATTTAAAAATCAGGATAAAGCAGTTGAAGAAATAAAAAAAGCTTGTAACACTGTATATAGCAAATAGGGCGTTCAGTGATTTTCGAAAGTTTAGTAGTCATCTAAAACACCGCCAAATCGTTGATTTGGCTTTTAAAATGAATAAATTAAAAACAAAATACAACGCTTTGGCTCAGTTCAAACTTGCAAGTTTATCGCTTTCTGCTGCCCCACTTACCATATACTAACCGTTGGGTGTAATTCCCTCACTTCACTTGTTTTTACAACCGCTAATTTTTCAGGGTATAAGGCTAATTTTAAGGGTTAGTTAGGGCGATGAGAAGAATGAAAAGCAAGTATTACTTTCTTTGCTCTAAGTCTTGGCGGTTGACACCGTGGAAAGCTCGCTTTCAGACGTGGAAATCGTCATAAAGACTTAGTCGAAGTTACGGGAAATAATTGACAAAGTCAAGTGTTTGCTGGAATTTCTGATGAATAGCCCTAATAACTGATCCTTAAAATTACTTCCTTATGTTGCTACCCTGACTCCTTTTTTTCGCATCATATCCGTTGCATTATAATTCATAAAAAAGGATAAAAATAAAAGGTTGGTCTAGTAAAGGGTGAAGAGTGTGAACTATTCGGAGGTTGTGCTCTTCCTTCTAGTTAAATTAGAAGAGCACTGGGATATTAAACTCCACAAGTAAGATACAGATTAAAAAGTGGGAGTTAAATAAACTCCCACCCAACACTATATATACTCAATTTGTTTAAATTAGCTAAAATTTTATTCGAAAAGTATAAAATCAGCGAATACAACAAACTACGCTAACGCTGAGCATATACTTAACGTTAGGCAACCATTTAAAATTTACCACGTTTAATTAGTCAGTAAATTACTGATTTTTTAATAAACCAATACTCAATTACATACTGCAATGATTAATAAAATAGCTCTTTTCATACTTTTAACATTTTCTACTTTTCTAACATCATCAGCACAGGTAAGCCCTTGGGGTACTGGTACCATTAGTAACCAATCGCTATCTCCTATGAATGGTGCTGGCGTATATACATCTCATGTTACTTGGTCTTTTGATGTAGACAACTATTTAGCCACACATACTTATAACATATATATACCTTCAGGTTATGATGGCACAACTCCTTATGGCATAGTCACTTTTATTAACTCTGGTAATACTGGTGCCATCTTTAGTAGTTGGATTCCAGTTTTGGAAGAAAAGAATCTAATCATGATATCTGGAAACGGTATTGGAAACTCAATACCTATTATTGATAGATCTGGCGTAGCGTTAGCTGGAAGTGAAAAATTGAGAGAGATTCTTAATATTGATTCAACAAGAATTTACACCTCAGGAAACTCTGGAGGAGCAAGAACTTGTGCAGATTTAATATTTTTCTTTCCTGAAATTTTTACAGGAATGCTATCAAATTGTGGTTCAGCATATCTCAGAGAGGTAGATCAAGATTATGAAACGTATCAACCTAATTCCCATTATGAGTATGCAGGTTTCAATTTTTGGGTATCAGAAATGAATTATGTTAAGTCATTTGACAGAAAATATGCCATGATGACTTCATTTAACGACTTTAGGGAAGGTGATATTATGAATATATATCACAATGGTATGGAGGAAGATGGAGTAAAAAGTAAATTTCTTGAAATTGCTGGTGGTCATTGCACCACTTCAACAGAACATTTTAGAGATGCCATAAATTTTGTGGAACATCCTCACATCAATGTTATTCTTGATTCTTTTGCACTGCAAACAGTTGTAGGCAATGGTTTTAAATTGGATAATGCCAATATTCTAAATCAACAATTAGCGTTTAACCATAATGCAAGTAACATTGCCAGAGCCTACTCAAAAGATCCTTTTTTATGGAATGATGACAAAGGTGGTATTATTAGAACATCTGTAGAAATAGAACCAACAAACTACAACAACAATAGTTACTTTAATATTGGTTTGTTAGATTTTGGAAACCCCTCTGTATATAACGAAAAAATTGGTCATAAACTGTATGATTCAGTTCCTAATTTACTTGTTAATATTGTGTTTGACGGTATTCAACCCACAGTTAATATTTTAGCTGAGAATCCTGATGGTAACATATCTAACGATACTCTATTTATTGGCACATTCGTAGATTGGTCATCAAATGAGCCACTACCAATAAAATATCATATCTGGAATCAAGAAGTAAGAATAGAATTTGGTAACCATTTCAATCCAACTGCACAGGTAAACTCTTTGACTAAACTTTTAGATGATAATAGGTCGGTAAGAATAAGAACAGATAGTAATTATTGGGCAGGTACCGACTTTAATACAGGTACACTCTTAACTTTTGCTGCTGGTAAACTAGATACTCTTTCTGCAAGTTCTGTTATCAATTTAAATTTTGTTGAAGTAATTGCGGCAGATACACTAGTTTGCAACTCAATAAGCACAATGTCAGTGCAGTCAATTCAGGCTTGTAATTCTTACACTTGGATTGATGGTATCAACTACACTTCAAGTAACAATTCTGCTACTTTTAATATTGTAGGAGCCGCAGCTAACGGTTGTGATTCGCTCGTAACACTTGATTTGACTATTAGTCATGTTACTAACAATACTACTACATCATCAGGGGCTATTATTACTGCAAATAATTTAGGTGCAAACTACCAATGGTTAGATTGTGATAACAGTAACGCGACTATCCCTGGTGAAAATGCGCAATCCTATACCGCACTATCAAATGGTAATTATGCTGTTGAGTTAACTGAAAATGGATGTGTAGACACTTCTGCTTGTGTGAATATAATTACAACTGCGATTTTAGAAAATAATTTTGGAAGCGAGTTTAGCATTTATCCAAATCCAACGAAAGGAAACTTTTCAGTTGATTTAGACAAAACCTACAATTCTGTATTAATAACAATTACGGATTTGACGGGGAGATTAATCGAATCCAAAGAATATAATGGAACAAAGCTTCTGAATTTAAAGATTGATGAGCCAGCAGGCATGTATCTAATGAGCATTGAATCCGGAGATCAAAAAGCAGTAATAAGATTGGTAAAAGAGTAAAATGATTTGTTAACAATGTATAAGCGGCATTAAAACGGCCGCTTATACTAAACGTTGTGTTTAATGATATGGATGGCAAGCACACAAAACAAAAAAGTACTTCGTACATATTTGCTTTTTTGCCACCACACCTAAAAAACAATATTATGAAACATAAAAAGAGACTTAATTTTATAAATAATAATTAAGTAAAAATCCGTAACAAAAAAAATACTTTAGCCATTCCAAGTATTTATTAGACGATAAATTTACTGCGTTTTGCGAAAAAAAACCCTTAAATAGGCAACCCATTAAGTCTATTAACGTATAAGCTCTAAGTATTGTTGCTAAGTATTTAATAATAGGATTATGAAACAAATTACTCTTTTTATTTCACTCATATTTTTAACAGGAAGTTTGTTTTCTCAAACTGGACCTGGTGGCGTTGGTAGTGCAGGCTCAAATATCATTTGGGTTAAAGCAGAGTCTGAAGTTTATTCAGATGCAGGAACAACTATAGCTACTAATGGAGCTAAAGTTAGACAATGGAATGATGTTTCAGGTAATGGCCTTGATGGGTTTAGCACTGTTGTTGCTAACCAACCAGAATATGTACTAAATGCTCAAAATGGTTACCCAGGATTAAGAGTTAAAGGAAATCAATTAATTTCTTTCCCAGCATTGGGAATTGCAGGGACTAGTAGTGCCACTTATTTCATGGCGTTTAAAGATACTGCTGTAGGAGCTAGAGGAACAAATGGTAATGGTACGGGAGATTATTTGATAGATAGAGTTTCACCCACTAATGAATTGTTTAGCTTGAAGCTACTAAATACAAACACTTACGGATATCAAAAACGTACTGATGCTGGATCAGCTTTAGGAGGTGTTTCTTCAACAACTGCAATAAACACTGATGCAAAGGTTATTGAGTACCGAAGAGATTATGGTGTTGATTATCAAATTTTCTATAATAACTCCCTTGAGGGTAGTGCTGCTGAAACTAATGGAGCGACAACACCACCGGCTCCTCAAATTGGCCGTCATTGTAATTATGGGAACCAAGGGTTAAGAGGATATATTTACGAGTTTATTGTTTATGATGAAGCCTTGAACAGCGCACAAACTATAATAGTTAACAACTATTTGTCCGCTAAATATGGCTTTACATTATCAGCAAATGATGTGTATTTAAGAGATAATCCAGGTGGAGGAAATTATGATCACGAAGTTGCAGGTATAGGTAGGGTGGATGCTAATAATATCCATAATGATGCACAAGGAACGGGTATGGTTAGAATTTTAAATCCAACAAATTTAAATGACGGAGAATTTTTAATGTGGGGTCACGATAATGGGGTAGCTGAAGCTACAAATACAACAGATGTTCCAGGAATAGTTGCTGCTCGTTTCGATAGGATTTGGAGGGTAAATGAAAGAACCACTTCAAATACAGCTTGTAATGTTGGGAGTATTGATATGAGATGGGATTTAAATGGCTTAGGAGCGATAACTGCCTCTGATTTAAGACTTTTGATTGATGATGATAATGATGGAGTATTTTCTGATGAAACTCCAATAGCAGGTGCAACAGATTTAGGCGGAGGAATTTATCAATTTGCAGGAGTTACTGGAGGGGCAGGTGGAATTAGAAATTCTAGAAGGTTTACTATTGGAACTATCAATGCAACTCAAACACCACTCCCAATAGATTTAATAAGTTTTAATGCTAATCTTAATGAAGATATTTCTAAGCTACTTTTAAATGGTATTTCTTTTTCTGAAATTGAAACTAAAGATATTATTAAGCAAATTGAAGCAAAAAAACGCTCTAAAAAGAAATTACCAACTTGGTTCAATTCAAAAAATATTTACTTTCCG
>JAQXDJ010000387.1 GCA_029251425.1 Vicingaceae bacterium | reverse complement strand
AACCATTTTTTGATAAGATCCAAAAAGACTTAAATTCATAGATGCTTTTATGGTTTCATAATCTAAGTATTCACTAATAGAAAGACCAGGTTTTTCTATCAGGTTAGAAAAACTAATCTCATACTTTTTTTGAGCGTCTTTCATAAATTTATCTAATTCAATTGAGCTTCCAGTTTCAATTGTTTCAAATAATTGTTTTAGTTCAGAATAATCGTTCGGAATAGAAATTTTTTCATTTCCATCGAAAATAATATTAAAGGCAGGAGATAGCTTTGTTAACTCAAAATGCTCAGCTACACTACTGTTAAAATCTTTAAAAAAAGATTCCATAACTTCTGGCATCCAATACCAACTTGGTCCCATGTCAAAACTAAATCCAGAGATTTCAAATTTTCTTGCTCTTCCGCCTAAGCTTTCGTTTTTTTCAAAAACATGTACTTCATAGCCATCTTTAGCTAAATAAGCAGCTGAAGATAATCCAGAGAAGCCCGAACCTATTATTGCTATTTTCTTTTTATTCATAATTATTTAGCTCTATTGCAATTTCATTAGTTCTGTTAAATAATTTAAAAGGAGGATCATAGCCTTGAAAATAAACTTTTCCACTTGTACTGAGTCCTTTTAAACTCATTTGATCTTTTAAGATTTCAGTATAGTATTTTATGTCGTAATCATTGGCGAAGCCACTAAAACTTATGATAGCCATTAATCGTTCAGGTTGTATTTCAATTTCAACATTTTGATTATTTGGTTTAGGTAATTCTTCTAAATCGTATTTGGAAGGCATAATAAAACTCATACTCATCGAATCATCAATTGAAGATAAGACAGGAGATGTCATGCTTATCTGCTTGTTTTCATTGTTTCCACCAAAAATATAGCTTGCTACATTTCGAAAACCTTTACTTGAGTTTTTAGAGTAACTCCCTTTGCCCATTTTGGTTGTAGCTAAGATCATTTTAGGGTATTTACGAATTTCAAACTTCTCATACTCTTTCATTAATTCGTATTTCGGTGTTTCAGTATCAACAACCATTTTGTTTGTTTTAGCTTGGCTAAAGATGCCGAGGCTTAAAATTACTAAAGTTATATATATTGTTAAATTCATTTTATCTAATCGTTTTGTTTAACGTTTTACAGTTAAATCTAGACAAATATATATATATGTTTCAACATAACAAAAAAAAGTTAAACAAAAATTTATTTAAGTAAAAACTCTATTGTTGAGTTTTATTGAATGTCTGGCTTTGTTTTTATGCTTGTTTTTAAATAGTTGGCTTAAAATTTCGGTTACACTAAATGTTTAATTAATTTTACAATAACTTAAACGATTATGGGTACTTATAAAATTTCTGATTTAGAAAAACTTTCTGGGGTTAAAGCTCATACAATTAGAGTTTGGGAGCAACGATATGAGATACTTACTCCACTAAGGACTGAAACTAACATTAGATATTATAATGATAGGCAACTTAGAAAATTTCTTAATGTAGTTTCCTTAATTAATGCTGGGAATAAAATTTCGTCTATTGGTAAATTATCTGAAGTAGATTTTAATACTCGTATTAACAAACTTTTAAATTCTAAAAATTCTGAACTAAAAGAAGAGATAATTATAAATCAATTAATTAGTTCGGGTTTAAGTTATGATGAAGTAAGTTTTGAAAAAGCTTTTTCAAGGGCAGTTTTGAGTTTTGGTTTAATAGGGACTTATCAAAAAGTGCTTTACCCAATGCTTCTTAAAATTGGATATTTGTGGACAATGTCTGAACTTACTGTTTCTCAAGAGCATTTTGTTACTAGTTTAGTAAAACAAAAAATTTTAACCGCTATTGATTCTTTAACTCTTCCTACAAAACCTTTATACCAATGGGTTTTATTTTTGCCCGAGGGTGAAATACACGAAATTGGACTTTTGATTGCAAGTTATGCGCTAAGAAAAAATGGTGTGAAAGTAATTTATTTGGGGAAAGACGTTTTAAAAACGGATCTTTTTTCTGCTGCTGATTCAAATAGCTTTACTCATTTTCTGTTTTTTGTCGTAAAACAAAATCAAGACAAGGTTGTTAATAGTTATTTAAATGAAATGAACAAAAGGTATAAAAATGCTTCTTGTTTAATTTGTTGTAGTAATTCCTATTTAGATAAAATAAATCTTCATCAAAACCAAAGAATAATTTCTGATTTTGATCAATTTTTAATTCTGATTAAATAGAGTGCCTCCATTAAATTTTTTTTCTAGATATTAAATAATCTTTATTTAATATCGCATTTTTTACGAGCTTAATTTTTTAATCAAAAAGAGGTCATCAGTTTCCTAATGACCTCTTTTATAATCTAAAAATTTAACTAAAATTTAATGAATTTTGAATTTAGCTGAACAGACTCTGAAGAGATTTTCAAAAAGTAGGTTCCGTTTGGAAGTTTTGAAATATTAATGCTATTTTCTGATGAAAAGTAAAGCTCTTCGTTTATAAATTTCCCAGTAATATCCATTATTTGGATTGTGCTATTTTTAATAGTTTCTCCTTCTATGTTAATTATGTCTTTAGCAGGGTTTGGGAAAATACTTAGATTACTATTGTTAATATTTGATTCGTTTAGGCTTGTAATTGTTGTTGCAGGAAGTGCAACTAAAGCTCCTCCTGTACTTAGTGCAACATATAAGCCAAAAGCTGGTCCATTAGAATTGTTTGCTGGGGTTAAGAATCCAGAAGCAACTACAGTAATTGCATTGTCATCTAGATTTAATGTTGATAAAGGCGCATCATAACTAGCAACAACCGTAGTTCCTGTTTCATCTTTAACCTGTAGTTGATAGTCGGCAGTTGGTAATTCTAAATATCCTGCAAAGTCTCCATATGCAGCATTGTTAACTAAATTTCCTGCTGTTACTTCATCAACATCAACCACAGGTGCATCGGTAGAGCCGTGGTGAACCAATATGTCTGTATTTCCACTTAAGTTTGAACTCTCTCTCCCCATGCCATAAACTGAAATGCCAAATGGAGTTGCTGGACTGTATCCAGTTCCACTTACTATTCCTTCTGCTACTAATATATATGTAGCCCCTGGTGTTAAATTGTATGTGTAAGATAGGCCAGCAATAGTGTCATTTACTGAAGTACTGTTTGCTCCCGCAAATCCTAAGGTTATGTTGCTCCCAGCTGGAGCATTAATAAAAGGCGATGCATTTCTAAAAGAAAAGTCATCTAATAATAATGAAGAACCAGTAGATGATGTTAGATAAACATCAACTGTAGCTGTTGCAGCGTCAGCTGAATTGTGTATCGCTTGTAGTCTTGCTGTTTGTGCACTTAATGAAGTCATTATTGCTCCTGAGCATAGTAGTGTAATTAATTTTTTCATGATAGAATAATTTTAAAATTTATATTTTGTTTAAGTATTTCTCTGCAAACATAAACAAAATATCATAAACTGTTTATCTTTTTTT
>JAQXDJ010000329.1 GCA_029251425.1 Vicingaceae bacterium | reverse complement strand
AGGCTAAATGAATCAGACTGGAAAATTTTAAATGTAATATATAGAGATCCACTTATTTTAAATAAATCTATTGCTGATAAAGTAAATTTAAGTTTAGAAGGAACTAGTTCTTCTCTGAGGAAAATGTATCGTTTATTTCATTTAACCGATTCTAAAAATAAAAAACTTGCATTAATTATGGAAGCGGCAAGAATTTCGAGTAAATAAGTTCTTAGTACCTGCAAAAAAAAGACTCGGATAAGTGAAGTTTTTTTTGTTTAACGATTATCTTTTTAACAATTTGAAGTGTTGAGTTTCTCCTTGAGAACTTATTTTAATTAAGTATAAACCTACAGCCCCATTTAATTCCAATTGAATTGTCTTCTTGTTAATGTTATCTAGCTGATGTATTAATTCGCCCAAAACGTTATAAACTTTTATTGTTGCATCTTCCATACTTTTCAATTCTATATTGATTATGTCCTGAGTTGGATTTGGATATATATTAGTTTGGTTCTTTATTCTTTCCGAATTAATCCCAACAGTTGATGCAAAGCAGTTTACTCCCGATACCCAGCTTGATGATGCATTCATGTTTGTTAAAGTTCCATTGTTGTTGCCAGATGTTAAGTCTGTCGTAATTAAGGTGCCAGTTCCAGCTTCAAAATTATAGTGGGCAACTAATTTAGTTTCATTACCTACTAAACAAGAGTCTTTATATTCAAATATATTATTAGAATTTCTAGCTGTTTGCCAGATTCTTACATCATCAATAGTACCGTTGTAAAATAATCCATCAAAATCAGTTCCAATAGTAAAATCTGTAGAAGATACCATGCTAGCGCTTGGAAGTTGTGCTGCAGTATCAAGTACTCCGTCAATATATAACCAAGCCGAATCACCATTAAATACCCCAGAAAGATGATGCCAAAACCCATCATTCAGTGAATCATTGGAGTAAAGGTAGTATCCATCTTGTAAAACAGATCCATTACCAATAAACCAAGTTACATATCCAATGTCATCAGTGCCAAGCCAATATCCATTATAAATTTGATTAGCATCTTCTTCATAATTGCTTGCAATTGGCATCCAATCCGAAATATCACCTGAAATTTTCACCTTTGCCTCAACAGTTATACTATCTGTAATGTTAAATACTGAAGCACCTGCGAAATTTAAATAATCGTCAATACCATCAAATTTAAGTCCTGTTTGAGCATTTAAAGCTATGGTTAATAGGATAGCGTGTATAAATAGGTAAGCTTTTTTCATGTTTTTTTAATTATTTAGTTTAATATTTATTTCATTTTAGTTATTCGTTCAACAACCTGAGTCGTTTCATTAAATACCTTTACGAAGTATGTTCCTTTTGATAGTTCATCTAAGGCTATTACAGTAAGATTATTTTCTATTGTTTTGTTATAAATGGTTCTACCTAAATAATCATAAACCTCCATTGTCAGTGGATAGGTGGTATTTTCTGATAATTCTATCGTAAAGCTACTTTCAAACGGATTAGGATAAATGGAAATCTTCGTTTCCTTTCCACATTTAACTGATTTTATTCCATGATATTCAAAAGCTCCATCAAAATCTGTTTGTTTTAATCGATAGTAACCTTTTTCTTTTAGTGGGTTGTTATCTGTAAAACTATAATTAGTGGTTGTAGAATAATTTCCACGACCATTAACTGTTCCAATTGCTTCAAAATTATCAGCGTCATCACTTCTCTCTATTGTAAAGTGACTGTTATTAATTTCGGTGGCTGTAGCCCAGTTTAATAGAACTCTTTCTTCTTTACA
Organism: Vicingaceae bacterium; assembly: GCA_029251425.1. Lineage (GTDB taxonomy): Bacteria > Bacteroidota > Bacteroidia > Flavobacteriales_E > Vicingaceae. Next base: position 2,789 of record JAQXDJ010000329.1, on the reverse strand, counting down.
AACGGCATCAAAAGATAACATTTCTACCGGCAACACTGAACACATAACTACATTTACTGTGTCGTAAGAGTCACAAGTAGCACCAATTGCCTTAACAACATATGTAATATCTGTTGTAGGTGTTACAGTTGGGTTCTGAGAATTTGGATCACTTAATCCAGTAGTTGGTGTCCAGGAGTAACCAGAGCCAGGAGCTGGGCATTCAAGCTGCAATCTTAATCCTAGTAAATCTGCTCCAACAGCACATAAAGTGGCATTAACTTGACCTCCTACATCGACACCAGCAAAATCTATTGATCCATTGGCAGTCCATGCTGCTACTTGGGCTGCACTTAATGGAATTACTACAACATGAGTAGTTCCACACTGAGTAAGGGAACCTCCGGCAGTTCCAATGGTATTGGCATTTTCGTCTTGGATTGTCCAGAATTCAGCAGCACCATCCAAGTCGCCATATGCAGTAACCGTAAGCGTGCCGCTAGTAGCCATACCTATAGGTACACCCCAAAAAGTATAATTATTTGTTCCGTTTAATAGCGCAGGGTTCGTATAAGTTATTGTTTGGTCATAACAAAGTAATCCAGTTCCTGCAGCAGAAGGAGCTCCGTTGATCATGAACTGAGCGCCTAGGTTAACTGCAGGGTCGCCAATACAATAAGTGGTATCGTTAGATGCTTGAACAGTATTTGTTGTGTCAATGTAAATGTCTACTGTTCCCGTTGTTGGGCAGCCAGGGTTAGCAGGATCAGTAACTGTTACGGTGTAGGTTTGATTAGATCCTATATTAGCAGTAGGGGTTGAGCTGACTGGATTAGAAACAGTTGCCGGAGACCAACTATATGTTGATCCAGCTCCGAAACTACTACTGCAAAAAGTGAATCTCATATTTGGTCTATTAAAATATCTAATACCTGTGGCATTCGTACAGGCTTGAGCTCCAGCTATATTCGTATTAAAATAAAGTGTTTTGTAAATAGGGATGGTGGTCGTATAACGCACACCTTCTGAACCAGTTCGATCTGGGTTACTAGAACAAATCTGAACAACAATGTTAGAAATACCATCCCAATCATAACCTGTTATGTTAAAAGCGTTCCATCCAGTTGTAGTAGTGTACCTTGGTATACTATATACTTGTAATAAAGCTGTTGTAGGTATAAAGGTTGTAGTTGGATAATTATCTTGAACCGTACATCCCATCCATATTTCCATGTTATCATAAGAATAACCAAGAGAAGTTGAAACATCCAATTCTAATTTAGTAATCATTCCGGCAGTAAAGCCCATTGCGGTAAGTTCTGCAGCGGTAAAAAGATACTGCCTTTTAGTTGTATAAGTATTGGTAGCAGTTGACCCATAAAAAGGGCCAGGTAATGTTGATGCAGTTATTGCTGCCCCGCTAACTCCATTTGTACTTGCACCGGTACAGTTAGAATAATTAATACCACATGTAGCAGATGCTGAGATAGTACTAAGGTTTATTGTTTCACCAGCACAAACCGTATCTTTCGATGTTCTTGCTCCAACAGGTGTCCCGGCAACATTAATGGTTATACTATCCAGCTTATTGCAAAAACCGTTAGAGGTGTTAATGTAATATGTTGTTGGTCCAGTAGGTGTAACAGTAGGGTTGGTTGCCGTTGGAGCCCCAAAAGCACCTGTAGGCGACCAATCGGTAGATGTTACAGCTCCACTAGGATTTCCTAGAAGAGAAACGGATGTACCATAACAAATGGACGTGTTACTCGCAGAAGGGTTTAATGTGTAATTAGGGCTTACATTTATTTGAGCAATAGTAGACCCAGTACAACCCGCTGAGGTTACATCTAAAACATAAGAAGTTGTAGTGCTAGGTGTAGCTGTAGGGTTTGCTGCAGCAGAGTTAGTTAAGCCAACAGTAGTTGTCCAGCTGTAAGTAGGAGTAGGAGCAGTTTCTGAACATATTCTAAAACGAATGTTTGGACGAGAAACAGACCTTGACCCTGTTGCTTCATTACAAGAAGTAACAGTGGAAGAGTAATCATAAACACAACGGTAAGCTGGACTTGTAGAGTGATATCTTACAGAATTACTTCCAACATTACCTGGTCCATCTTCTTCTGCACAAATTTGGATGACTAAGTTAGAAGATCCATCCCAGTCCCAATCCGTTACGTTGAAATAATGCCAAGCATTGTCAGCAGGGTTTATATTGTTAGTTGATCCAAAAACTTGTGTAAGGGACCCTGTTGGAATAAAAGTGGTATTGGTGTATTCTGATTGCGATGTACAACCAAACCAAACTTTTACTTTATCGTATCTGTAAGTGTTGATGGTTGTATTGAATAATGCAAAATTCTCTATGGTTCCACCAAAATAACCCAGTGCATTTAATTCTGCAGCAGTGTAAATATATTGAACTTTTTTAGTGTAATTTGTTGTGTTAGAGGTGCTTCCGTAAAATGGACCGTAAGTGGACGAAGTTGAAGTTCCTGTTCCTATAATAGGGGTTGATTGAGTTCCTGAACATCCTGAGCTAATACCGCAAGTTAATGGATAAACAAATGCAGTTGTAGTAAGAGGTACCGATTCGCCAGCGCAAATGTTTGTGTCAGAAGGAGTAACAGTTAGTGTCGGACCAACTCCAGATACATTAATGTTGGAGGTTACCTGTTTTGTACACCCGTCTGCTGAAGTTACTGTTGCAGTATATACTGTAGAAGATAGAGGATTTGCAAATGGATTTATGATCGTATCATTATTTAAAGTAGAAGAATTATCCCAATTATGCGTGAATGGACCAAGTCCTG
>JAQXDJ010000315.1 GCA_029251425.1 Vicingaceae bacterium | reverse complement strand
TCAATTTTTTTATCCGTTTTTTGCATATTATAAATTTATGGGGCGTAACTATGCCCTACGGTTTAACTTCATCTTTAAAAGATGTCTAATCTCTACATTTAAATACTAAAGGTTTCTTACAGCATTTTTGAACTGTTTCCCTCTATCTTCATAACTTTCGAATAGGTCGAATGAGGCACAAGCTGGGGATAAAAGAACGGTTTGATCTTTTTTAGCCAATCTATACCCTTCCATAACAGCTTTATAAGCAGATCCTGTCTCAACAATCTCATCCACCACATCAGCAAACGCTTCAATAATTTTTGCATTATCAGAACCAAGACAAACAATAGAAGTTACACTGTCTTTTACTAATGGAATTAATGACTCGTAGTCATTTCCTTTATCCACTCCTCCAACAATCCACACTGTTTTATTCTCCATACTCTCTAGAGCATACCAAGTAGAATTTACATTTGTGGCTTTTGAATCATTGATAAATTCTATTCCATTTACTTTAGCAACGAATTCTAATCGGTGCTCTACATTTTTAAAGTCCGACAAACTTTCGCGGACAGATTCATTACGAATCTCTAAAATTTTTGATGCAATGCCAGACGCTAAAGAGTTCTGTACATTATGCTTCCCTTTAAGGGATAAATCGTGAATCGACATAATTAATTCTGGTTTTAAATTAATGGTTAATTGGTTGTTGTTGTTTATATAGGCTACCATGTTCTCGGTTTGTTGAATCGAGAAGGGTAGTTTTTTTCCTTTAATGTTTTTCTTTCCTACTTCCTCCATAATAATTGGATCATCAGCATTGTAGATGAAATAGTCAGACTCTGTTAGGTTTTGAATTACTCTAAATTTTGAATCTGTATAATTTTGCATTTTGTAATCGTAGCGGTCTAAATGATCAGGCGTTATGTTTAGTAAAATTGCTATATCTGCCTTAAAGTCAAACATTCCGTCTAACTGAAATGAGCTTAACTCTAAAACGTAAACATCCGTTTTATTTTCAACAACCTGCCTAGCCAAAGACTGCCCAATATTGCCAGCAAGAGATGCATTAACGCCGCTTTTTTTAAGAATGTGATGGATCAACATTGTGGTTGTTGTTTTTCCATTACTTCCAGTAATACAAATCATTTTAGCATCAGTATAATACCCAGCAAATTCAATTTCACTAATTACTGTTAAACCTTTTTCCTTGGCCTTTATTACCAAAGGTGCTGTATCAGGTATACCTGGGCTTTTGATTATTAAATCTGTAGCTAAAATTTTATCTTCAGAGTGTTTACCCTGTTCGTACGGAATAGAATTTTCTTCTAACTCTAGTTGGTAAGACGGTTTAATCTTCCCAAAATCAGAAACAAAAACACCAATACCTTTAGCTTTCGCTAAAAGAGCTGCTCCTACCCCACTTTCGCCAGAGCCTAAGATTACTATGTTGTTTATTGTATTAATAATTTTGGGTTTTTATTTTTTCGTTTTTACTACCTTAATTTGAGCGTCACAATTGTTATTACTGCTAATAGAATTCCTACAATCCAAAAGCGCGATACAATTTTAGCTTCATGCATTCCTAATTTTTGGTAATGGTGATGTAATGGTGCCATTTTGAATATTCTTCTCCCTTCACCAAATCGTTTCTTTGTGTATTTAAACCATCCAACTTGAAGAACGACAGAAGCGTTTTCGATAATAAAAACACCACACAATACTGGTATCAATAATTCTTTACGGATTACGATTGCAAATACCGCGATTATTCCTCCAATAGCTAAACTTCCCGTATCACCCATAAACACTTTTGCTGGGTAGGAATTATGCCATAAAAACCCAATGCAAGCCCCTACAAATGCACCGATAAATATTACAAGTTCAGATGAATATGGGATATACATGACGTTGAGGTAATCAGCAAATTGGACGTGACCTGATATGTAGGCGAAAATCGCTAACGCCAAACCAATAATAGCGGATGTACCTGTTGCTAAACCATCCAAACCGTCAGTCATGTTAGCACCATTTGAAATAGCCACTACCCAAAAAATAACCATAGGTATAAAGATTAACCAACCCCATTTGCCACCAACAAGCCAACTATAATTGAACTCATTTCCTTTAACAAAGGGAATTGTTGTTGTCATATCTTTTACTTCAACCCATTTTTCTCCTTCAACTGTTTGATGTTTTTCAGATACATCAATTGAATTCTCCACCACTACTGTGTCAGCCACTGCCTTGTGAACTTGAACATCCGGATGGAAATAAAGCATTCCTCCAACGACTACACCAACAAAAATTTGACCTACGATTTTAAATCGTCCAGCCAATCCTTCTTTATTCTTCTTAAACACTTTAATGTAATCATCAATAAACCCAATTAACCCTAACAGAACGGTTGAAATCAGCATGATTACTACATAAACATTATCTAGTTTCGCGAATAAAACTGTAGGTATTATGATTGAAGCCAAAATAATAAGCCCTCCCATAGTTGGCGTGCCTTGTTTTTCGATTTGACCTTGGAGACCTAGATCTCTAACAATCTCACCCATTTGTTTTTTCTGAAGCATTTTAATTATTCTCCCACCAAACACTAATGAAATCAATAGTGACGAAATAATAGCCATTGATGCTCTAAACGACACATAGTTAAACACACCCGCTCCAGGCATCCCTAACTCATCTAGATATGTAAAAAGATAGTACAACATTATTTATTTAGGTTTTTTAGTGATTCTTCAATTGTTTTATAATCGTCAAATGGAAGTTTAACGCCATTTACGTCTTGATACTTTTCGTGCCCTTTACCGGCAACTAAAACGATATCTCCTTCTACTGCTAATGCACACGCCACTTTTATAGCTTCTTTCCTATCTGTAATAGACATTACCCGAGCAGACCTTTCGGCAGGAACCCCTGCTTGCATATCTTTTAGAATCTCATCTGGATTTTCTGTTCTTGGATTGTCAGATGTGAGAATGGTTTTATCGCTATTTTTTGCAGCAATTTCTGCCATTACAGGTCGTTTAGTCTTATCTCTATCACCGCCACAACCTACGACCGTGATAACCGTTTCGTTTTTAGTTCGAACCGCATCAATTGTTTGTAATACATTTTTAAGTGCATCAG
>JAQXDJ010000306.1 GCA_029251425.1 Vicingaceae bacterium | reverse complement strand
CCACCACATGGTGATAATAAAGAAGGATGGGATAACTTAGACATCTTTGGATGGTTAGGTTACAAAATGCAAATTAAAGTAGATTTCTTATGTAAAGATTCTATTTTAGCTGCACCATTAGTTTTAGATTTAGCAATCTTTTTAGATTTAGCTTCTAGAGCAAATATGGGAGGAATTCAAGAGTGGTTATCTTTCTACTTTAAAGCTCCTCAAACTCCCACTAAAGAAATGCAACCATTGCATGATATCTTTAAACAAGAAATGAAATTAAAAAACACTTTACGTCATTTACAAGGTGAAGATTTAATTACTCACTTAGGGCAAGATTACTAAGACTTCAATCTTAAATATTTATAAAAAGCTGTTAGTCAAAATGATTAACAGCTTTTTTTTATTTTTACAACGTGAAAACAATATACAAATTAACAGCAACAGCACTTGGCGCAGGATACTCTCCTTTTGCACCAGGAACAATGGGTGCCCTAGTTGGTTGTTTAGCTCTTTGGTTGTTTGAAGAGTATAATTTAATCTCTACAACCACTAGCCCCATATTATTTATTGGCTTAATTGTCATTACAACCATTCTTGGAATAATTGCTACTGATAAACTAGAAAGTGAATGGGGAAAAGATCCGAGTAAAGTTGTACTTGACGAAGTAATTGGTATGTGGATAACAATGTTATTTGTTCCACTTTCAATTTTCAATTTACTTTTAGGTTTTGGACTATTTAGATTATTTGATATTGCTAAACCTTTTGGTATTCGTAAAATGGAAAACTTACCTGGTGGTGTTGGAGTTATGGCTGATGATATTTTAGCAGGAATTTATGGAAACATTAGCTTACAACTGATAATTTTTCTCCTAACCAAGTATATTTTTTAATATGACTAAAAAGGATTTTTGGCTATATAGCTTGTTTAGACATCAAGCTGCCGGTTTAATTGCTACAGGGGTAGATTTTGGAACTACAATTATATTAACTGAAACATTCTTAATATGGTATGGTTACTCAAATGCCACAGGAGCTTTTTTAGGAGCTGTAGTTAATTTTTTTATTTCTAGTTTTTGGGCTTTTAAAGGGTCTAAAAATAAATTAAAAAACCAAATGTATAAGTATGCTATAGTTTCCTTTGGAAGCTTAGTTCTTAATACTATACTAGTAATCCTTTTAACCGACTCTGTATTTCAATTCGATTATAGAATTTCTAAAATAATAACTGCAATTTTTATCGCATGGACTTATAACTTTCTATTAATGAGGAATTACGTTTTTAAGAAGTAATCAATCCATGGAAAAAAGAAAAGAGTTATTAAAAATTGGATTTTGGTTTTATATATTTAATACTATTCCACTGCTAATTATTGCAACTCGCTTCTTAAAGTACATTACTGGTTTAGATAGTTTTTTAGACATATCTTATATGAGTTCAGCTACGCTTAGCCATTTTATGTCTTTATCTTTAGTAGAATTTTTGATATACATACCATTCGTCTTAATTTTTCCAAACAAAAAATTCGCATGGATTATTACTGGCACAATCTCCACAGTAAGCTTAAGCTTACTAACACTAGATTCATTTGTTTTTGACATTTATAGAATGCATATTAACAGTTTTGTTTTAGAACTTGTTTTTGGAGGTGCTGCAAACCAAATTTTTAGCTTTCATTACAAATTAAGACGAATG
>JAQXDJ010000215.1 GCA_029251425.1 Vicingaceae bacterium | reverse complement strand
GCTTCTAATTGGAGCTCCTTTTTTGTTGTTGGGTGTGTTAGTTTTAGTCGGTATGCATGAAGAAATAGACTATCAGTATCATACGTAAAAGGGTTACTTTCAAAATAGGAGGAATCTTTGTGTCCGATATCCCCAACTATTGGATGTCCTAACTCAGCTAAGTGTAATCTTATTTGGTTGGTTCTTCCTGTCTGAGGTGAAACTTTAAGTAGTGTAGTGTTTTTTCTTCTTTCTAAAACTTCTATTTCTGTTTTAGCTTTTTTTCCAGTACCATCAATCCTTCTCGAACCACCAGCTAAAATTTCTGTTCCTATCAGTTTTTCTAAATTCATATAATCATCATTCACAATTCCTTCTACCAAAGCAATGTATGTTTTTTGAATAGTTTTGTTTTCAAACTGTTGTTGAATAAAATTAGCTGAATTTTTATTTTTTGCTAACACAATTAGCCCCGTAGTATTTGCATCAATCCTATGCAATAATTTAAATGTTGTATTTGGAAAAGTTAATTCTAAAATAGCAATCAAGGTATTTCGTACAAATCTACCAGAAGCATGAACAGGAAGAGGTGAAGGCTTGTCTAGAACAATAATTTCATGATCCTCATAAATCAGGTTAATAGAAACATTTACGGATGGTTCTGTTTTAGGGTCGGATAAATGAACAGCAACTTCTCCAGCTTTAACCTTATAATCTGATTTAACCGATACACCGTTAATTTTCAAGTTGTTTTCAGCAATTTTATCTAACCAAATTTTCTCGTTAGAACGAGGAACTGCCTTTAAAAAGAAGTCAATTAAAGACATTCCATCAAAACGCTTTTTTACAGAAAGTTTATAGGTTATACGCCCAGGAATACTACCGGGTAATGGTGTAGTAGCATTTTTAATAATTTTATTAAATTCAATATTATCCATTGGGGTATTTAATCCTGCAAAATAAACTTATTTTTATTCAATGAAATTAAACCTGCTCTATATTCTTAGTTTTTTATTCCTTTTTTCATGTAAAGAAAAAGAAGTTAAAATTATTCCAGTTAAAAATGTTTTTGCTAATAATTCTAAAAGAGGACTTTTTGCGGTAAATGAAAATGTTATTTGGGCTTCTGGTACTGATGGAGTAGTATTAGCTACTTTAAATAATAAAGATTGGAGCAAGTTTGAAAATACTGCTTTAGCTCATTTAGATTTTAGAGATATACATGCTTTTAATGAAAAAGAAGCAATAATAATGAGTTCTGGTGATGGATGTGAAATTTATAAACTAATTGATAGAGGTAAAATTTGGAACAAGGTCTATGAAAATAAACAAGAAGGTGTTTTTTTTGATGGAATGGATTTTTGGGATGATAAAAACGGTATTGCTTTTAGTGATCCAATTGATAATCAAATTTACATGATAACTACAAATGATGGAGGAAACACTTGGGGTAAGTTAATTTCAATAACCTTACCTAAAACCTTAAAAGGTGAAGCTGGTTTTGCAGCAAGTGGAACAGGGATAGTGTGTGTTGGAGATAGTTCTGTTTATATTGGAACAGGTGGAGGAGAAAAATCAAGAGTATTTATATCGCATGATAGAGGTTTAAATTGGAGTACCGTCAATACACCTATGAGAACAGGAGAAGCATCAGGAATCTATTCTATGGTGTTTTTAGATGAGTTGAATGGTGTTGCGGTAGGAGGAAATTATTTAGATTCTGCAAGTACAGATGGGAATTGTGCTATTACTTCGGATGGGGGATTAACATGGAAAATACCTAAAACATATCCAATAGGTTATCGATCGTGTGTGGCTTATAATGGGAAAGGTGTTTTAATTGCAACAGGTAGAAATGGAATTGATGTTTCTTATGATAAAGGGATGAATTGGAAACATGTTTCTGATGATGCTTATTACAGTTGCGTAATAAATGGAGGTTCTGGTTGGTTAACAGGAAGATCAGGAAAAATGGCTCAAATTTTAATTGAATAAATTAGTTTGTTTACTCTCTAATTCTAACAAAAATTTCTTTCGCCATAAACCACCACTAAAACCAGTTAAACTTCCATCTGAACCAATAATTCTATGACAAGGAATAATAATTGGAATTCTGTTAGCTCCGTTGGCAGTAGCAACAGCTCTTATTGCTTTTAAATTGCCAATAGCAATTGCTTGTTCTTTGTAGCTTCGGGTTTTCCCGAAAGGGATATTTAATAATTCATTCCAAACACTAATTTGAAAATCTGTTCCAATCAAATCTAGCGGAATATCAAATACAGTTCGTTCATTATTAAAATAGGCTATAAGTTGTTTTTCTGTCTCATTGATGAATTTGTGCTCTCCAATTTCAGAAATATAATCAAGAGTTGTTTTAAATTCAGTCTTTTCACCAAATTCCAACATACATAAGCCTTTTTCTGTAGCTCCAGCTGTTACAATTCCTATTGGAGTCGTAAGTTGTTTTATAGTTATAGTTGTTGGCAATTAAACGATACTTTCACCATTCGCATCAGTAGTAACACTTTCGCTCATGTAATCAAAAAATGGACGCATTTTTTTAAACGTATTACTAACTTGTTTAGCAAAATCAGGGCTTAAAACCTCCTCATCTGTAAAGCGTTTAGAAATGATGTATTGTTTGTAGCGTAATAAATCTACAGCAGGATGTTCTTTGTCAAAGCCTTTAGGACACGTTTTTAATTGCTCACCATCTAAAGTTCCAAAAGTTTCTTTAAAAGACTTGCTATTAATTATTTTTCTAAGTGGTTTATCATCAAAAGCAATATCCTCTCTAAAACGTAATAAATCATCTTTGTTTGGAGCCCAAAAACCGCCACCAACCATAGAGTTTCCTTTCTCTAAATGAAAATAGTAACCGCCTCTTAATTGTTTAGTAGCTCTTTTTAACCCACCAGACCAATGTGTTTTGTAAGGAGATTTGTCTTTTCCGAAACGAACATCTCTATAAATTCTAAATAAACTCTTTTTCCCTGTTGGAGTTTCAATGTTGTCATGTTTAGCTGTTTCAGCTAAAACAGCATCAGCAAATTCAATAATGCTTTGATGTTCCTCTAAATATTGATTTTTATGTTTAGTAAACCATTCACGATTGTTATTTTTCTTTAGTTTAGTTAAGAAATCGAAGTTAGCTTTTGTTATTACTGCCATATTTATTTTTATGTTAGAACTATAAAGTTATAATTTATTGAACCAATTCCTTTAAGGTTTCAATAAATTCTTTGTCATCCCAATCTTCAGCACCAGAACTGGCTTTAATTATCTCTCCTTTTTTATTGATGATAAAGGTAGTAGGGATTCCTGGTGAATAATACATCGTAGGAATTTTGCTGTTCTCATCTTGAATATAGAACGGGACTTCATAATTCTTACGTTTC
>JAQXDJ010000196.1 GCA_029251425.1 Vicingaceae bacterium | reverse complement strand
GATGCAATTGATACTCAAGATAAATTGGATGCTTTTAATATTGACTTAAGAAAAGAATATTCTAGAGTAGTTAAACCAATATTAAGTGCAAATAAAGGTAATAATGAAGCTATCAAAACAGCATTAAATTCATCTGAAGATATTCATTTCCCAATTTTTGTTTGTGAAACCAATGGAGAAAAATTTTATGTGTTATCTGCAAGTGGAAAAGGTTTATGGGATGATGTTTGGGGGTATATTGGATTTAAAGCTGATGGACAAACTATAAATGGAGCAGTATTCGATCATAAAGGAGAAACACCAGGTTTAGGGTCTATTATTACTGAAGCATGGTTTGAAGATCAATTTATTGGTAAAAAAATTGCTGACAACGGATCATATACTCCAGTTAAAGTTTTAAAACCAGGAAAAACATTAAATAATCATCAAGTAGATGGTATTAGTGGTGCAACTTTTACAGGAGTGGGAGTTGATGAAATGTTAACTAGAAACTTAGAGGTTTATTATAACTTCTTTAAGAATAATTCAGAATTTTAATAAGCTATTATTAAGCATAGAGCTATGAGTGAAGAAAAAAAATCAGAACCATTATTCTCAAAGAAGAATAAAGCGTTAATTACAAATCCATTAAACTCAATTAATCCTGTTACAATTCAGGTATTGGGTATCTGTTCTGCATTAGCAGTAACTGTACAAATGGATAATGCAATTATTATGTCATTAGCAGTAACTGCTGTATTGATTATTGGAAATGTATTAGTTTCATTAATGAGAAACATTATACCTGGTAAGATTAGAATTATCGTGCAATTGGTAATTGTTGCTGCATTGGTAATTATTGTGGATCAAGTTTTAAAAGCATACGTTTATGATGTATCTAAAAAACTATCGGTATTTGTTGGGCTAATTATTACCAACTGTATTATTATGGGACGTTTAGAAGCATTTGCATTAGGTAATAAATCGTGGGCATCAGCTTTAGATGGTTTAGGTAATGGAATAGGCTATGGATTAGTATTAGTTGTTGTTGCTTTCTTTAAAGAAGTGTTTGGATCAGGAACATTAACAATTCCTGGTTTAGGTAAGTTAACAATTATTCCAGAAGCATTTTATGATATGGGATATATGAATAATGGTTTAATGCTGTTACCACCATCATCACTATTCATTGTGGCTGTTTACATATGGGTACAAAAATCAAGAAACCCAGAACTAATAGAAGACTAATTAGATTTTAAGAACTAGATAATTTAAAAAAATGGAATACTTAAATATTTTTATAAAAAGTGCCTTTATTGATAATATGGTTTTCACTTTCTTTTTCGGAATGTGTTCATATTTAGCGGTATCTAAAACAGTGAAAACTGCTGTTGGACTTGGATCGGCAGTAATATTTGTATTAGTTGTAACAACTCCAATTAACTATTTATTAGAAACTCTTGTTTTACAAGAAGGAGCTTTAGCTTGGTTAGGAGATGAGTATGCAACTATGGATTTAAGCTTTTTAAGCTTTATTATGTTTATTGCTGTTATTGCATCTATTGTGCAATTAGTAGAAATGTTAGTTGAAAAGTTTTCACCTGCATTATATGGTGCTTTAGGTATTTTCTTACCATTAATTGCTGTAAACTGTGCAATTTTAGGGGCTGCATTATTTATGCAACAAAAGCAATTTGCTAACATTGGTCAAGCAACTGTTTACGGATTAGGTTCTGGTTTTGGTTGGTTTATTGCAATTGTATTAATTGCTGCAATAAGAGAAAAAATTAAATACTCTCATATTCCTGGTCCTGTTAGAGGAGTAGGTATGGCGTTTTTATTAACAGGTCTTATGGGATTAGCTTTCTTAGGATTTTTAGGATTTGAACTTTAAAATAGAATTAGAAACATTAAGAAGTTAA
>JAQXDJ010000173.1 GCA_029251425.1 Vicingaceae bacterium | reverse complement strand
ATTTGTAAGTTCATTTTGAAAAGAATTTGTTTCATCATATTATTGTTGTTGGGCTTTTTTAAAGCTCAAGCTGATTGTGCCTCAGGAACAATTGCTGCTCCTATAATTGAATCTATATCTGTTTTGCCTAATGGAGATGTAGTTATTACTTGGCTCCCTATTCTTGATGGTGATTTGTTACAATATAATGTATGGACTATTGACGCTACAAATGCGAACGTACCCCTTGGTAATATTCCAGTAGGAACAACAACTTTTGCTATTCCAGCGTCTGACCCAAATAATACTGCTAGTGGTAATGGGTGTATGCAAATTTTTGTTCAAGCAGAAATGAATTGTCCACCTCCAGTTGGTATTGTTTTTAATCCTCAATTCCCTGTGCCTCCATTAACTACAGGTTTTGTTTGTTCAACATTTTTAGAAGGCAATTTTAATGAATGTGCTGGAAGTGTAGATTTAGAATGGAATCAAAATGAAGTTTTTTCAAATCCAAGACATGAAGTTTTTGTTAGTATTGATGGAGCTCCAGCAGTATCAGCAGGCCCAACTACATTTGGCACTTCATTTTCTTATCCAGGTGTTTTAGCGGATAAAACATATGATTTTTATATTCAATCTTTTGATAACGGTGGATTAGGTCCTGCAAATTCTTTATCAAATGTTATTACTTTGAATCCTGACGTGTTGGCTATGCCAGCTTACAATTATTTGTACAATGCTACTGTTGTTGATTCTCAACAAGTTGATATTCAATTTTTAGTTGATACAGTTGCTGATGTTACAGGATATAATGTGATGCGTTCAACTAGTGAGAGTGGTCCTTTTGTTACCATTGGGTCAGTAAGTAAATTTGCGGGTATGGATACTATTGTTAGCTATTCAGATAGTTCAGCAAATACAAGTAGTACGGTTTATTTTTACCAAATAGAAATTGTAAATGAAACGTGTGGATTTGATAGTAATTTTTCAAATTTAGCAAGTACTATATTAATTGATTTGACTTCTAGTCCTATTGATGCTAAAAACACTATTACCATTACAGAATATAAAGATTGGGATTTAGGTGTCTTAAGGTATGATGTTTACCGAGCGCTTGGTGGAGTTTGGGAAATAGCTCCAATAGGTTCTTTACCAGCTTTTTCAGATACCAAAACAATTATAGATGATGTTTCTGAAGTGTTTGATGGGAATGGTGAATTTTGTTACAGAGTAGAGGCTATTAGTAAGGGTAGCTTACCTGCAATTAGTAGCTCTAATGAGTCTTGTGCTTTACATGATCCATTATTGTATGTGCCCAATGCATTTTCTCCTGGTAGTTTATACAATCCAGAATTTAAACCGGTTTTAACATTTGCAGAACCATTATCTTATACGTTTAGAGTTTATGATAGATGGGGGCAAGTAGCATTTGAAACAGGAGATATTTCTAGAGGCTGGAATGGAAGCTATGATAATAAAGGTAAATTAGCCGAAACGGGTGTTTATTTTTACGTTATTGAGTTTAAATCTGCTTCAGGTGATGATTTTGTTAAACGAGGTACTGTAACTGTAGTTTATTAAATGATCCTCTGAGGGTTGGCATAACAAGTTGCTTTGTTCTCTCTACAAAAACCTAGTAAAGTAATTCCTAATTCCTTAGCAAAATCTACAGCTAAACTAGATGGTGCTGAAACAGCAGCTAAAATTGGAATTTTTGCAGCAAAAGCTTTTGAAATAATTTCATAAGATATTCTTCCGCTTACAGTTAGACATTTAGCATTGTTTAAATCTTTTTTATTGATGAGGTGACCAATTACTTTGTCAACGGCATTATGTCTTCCTATATCTTCTCTAATTGACAAAAGTTCTCCCTTTATTGTAAATGCAGCTGCAGCATGCGATCCTCCCGATTTTTTAAAGGTAGGTTGACCATCTTTCATTTGATGAAACATTTTTTGTAAGAGAGTTGCCTCAATTGCGTTATCATCTTTAACCTGGCAAGAGGTGTCTATTTCGTCTAGTTCTGTTTTGCCACAAATACCGCAAGAAGCAGCAGACAAAAAGCTTCTACTGTTTAAGTAACCCGATTTTAATAAACTTTCATCAATTGTAATTTCAGCTTCAGTGGTTGATTTTCCCTTGTTCTCTGTCAGCTTGATGTTTAAGTTTTCAGCGTTTCGATAAATATCTTCTGAGTAAAGTAAGCCTCTTATTAATTCTTCATCATTACCAGGAGTTCTCATTGTTATAGAGAATGGTTTATTGTTGATATTGATTTGTAAAGCCTGTTCTATAGTTAAATTATCATCAACATAAATAGAGTCTCCATCAATAAATTTCTTTCCTTGGTAATTGTTGATTGCCATGTTTTCTATATTTAGTTAAAATCTGTCAGTTCGAGTGTCCCATTTTTTTTAGGGGACGTATCGAGAACTAAGTAGATTTTTTATTAAATGTTTTTTTACTCAATATAGGAAGTGAGTCAAAGTTGTTACTGATTAATGCTTCCTTTTTCTTTTTAGACCATTTTTTAATTTGCTTTTCTTTTTCAATAGCATCTTCTATATTTGAAAATTCCGAATAAAAAACTAATTCAACAGGTCTCCTTTTATGTGTATATGAATTAAGGTTTTCGTCAGATTGATGCTCAAGTAACCTTCTTTCAATATTATTTGTTACACCTGTATAGTAAGTATTGTCATTGCATTTAAGGATGTAAACAAAATAACAGTGATACTTCATTGTAATTTAGGTGTTACTTTTTTTGTTCTCGATACATTTCGTGAAAAACGAAATACTCGAACTGACAAAAACTAAAACTTCAAATAAAAATCTTTTGTTAAAGATATGTATTCTTTGGTGTATTGATGTCTTGTTACTGTTTCAATTGTTAATTCTGTTTCAATTAGCTCTTTTGGTTGAAGAGAAAATTCCATTAAAACTCTTTTGGAAGGTTTCGTTGGGTTAGGTTTAATAACACATTTTCTGTTAAGAAATAGCTTTTCTTCTTTTGCTAATTCAGTAAACTGCTCTGCTTCAGTAATTGGTAAAATCAAAGAGAAAATACCTTCTGAATTTAATAGTCTTATAACATTAGTTATTAAATCCTGAAAAGACAATTCATCCGTATGTCTTGCCGAATTTCTATCTGATTTTGGTGCTTTTGTTGAATCTATAAAAAAAGGAGGATTACTAATTATAGTATCATACTTTTTTTGCAGTTGAAAATATTGAATAGCATTATTGTAAATACTAATTCTGTTTTTCCAAGTACAATTGTTACTGTTAATTTCAGCTTCTTTAAAAGCTTCTATTTCTATTTCTACAGCATCAATAATAATGCTCGTATTTCGTTGGGCGAGCATAATAGCAATTACTCCAGTCCCAGTGCCAATATCTAAAACGTTATTTCCTTTAATAGTTGACCAAGCGCCCAGTAAAACGCCATCTGTACCTACTTTCATAGCAGAACTTTGTTGTTGTATTGAGAAGTGTTTGAATTGGAAGAAGGACATTCTTATTATATAAGGCTGAGAAAATGAGCCAAGTAATGTTGAGCGAGTAAAAACAGAATAAATAGGATTGTTAATATCATGTACTTGCTAATTTTGTTAGATTGCTGCTCTTGAATGTTTTTATTTGTAAGTAGGCGAAAAGCAGTTATAATTTTAGTTCTATTAAACCATATAATTATTGAGATACATAGTTGATAGATGATAGCAGAATATAATGCTCCTTTGTGTACTTCAAAAACTATATCTTGAATAATAACATTTGTTAAAATAGCTGTTAGTAGAAAGCATCCTAATACTCTAGTCCGTTTAAGTAATAGCAGAATTCCACCAATAACTTCAAAAGTTCCAATAATTAAAGCAAATATAAAAGAGTGGCCATAAAATGTCCACATTAATTCCATTCCAGATAATTGAGAAACTACTTTCTCTGTTGAATCTGTTCCCGTGAATTGTACAATTTTTCCAAAACCATAAGTTAACATCATAAGTGCTACCATCCAGCTTAAAGAGCTTTCAATCAGACTAGTTATTTCTTGTTTGGTAAAAGTAATTTTCATTAGAAAGTAAATGTAACAATTTACTCCAAATACAACTCAATTAAACCATCAGGAGTGGTAACAGTAATGGTTTTGTTGGTACGGTCAACATTATCAATAATATCATCAACAATAGGGATCAATATTTCTTTATCGTTAGCATTAACAATTTCAAAAATAGCTTGGTTGGTTTGGTTCAAGATATGAAATATAGTCCCTACCTCTCCATAATTGGTGTCAATTACTTTGAAATCGATTACTTCATGATGATAAAACTGGTTGCCAGCTAATGTTGGTAAAAATTTATTTAAGATGTAAATTCCTTTTCCAGAAATGTTTTTGGCTGTGGCTATATCATCTACGTCTTCAAATTTAACACGTAAAGTACCATCATTTTGGAAGTTAGCTTTGGATATAAAAAAAGGAATCAGTGAATTATCCGCTTTATTCATTTGGATAAGTACTGATTCCAGTTTTTTGCATTCTTCAAGAAAATCTACATCTAATTTAATGATGAGTTCTCCTTGTTTTCCATGAACTTTAGAAGTGTAACCTATATAAAAGCACTCGTCTAAAGTCATCAGAAATTATTTATTTAGCTTCTTCAGCAGGCTTGTCTTCTTCCTTAGCTTCAGCAGCAGGAGCTTCCTCTTTTGTTGCCTCAGCAACTGGAGCTTCTTCTTTTACTTCTGGAGCAGCAGCTTCCTCAGTAGTTGCTTCTGGAGCAGCTTCTTCAGCTGGAGCCTCGGCAGCAGCTTTTTCAGCAGCATCTGCTTCTGCAGCAGCAGCTAATTCAGATTGCTTTGCTAATAAAGCAGCAGCTTTCTTGTTTTTAATTTCAGTTTCAGCAGCTAATCTAGCTTTTGCATCTGCATCAGCAGCTTTAGCTAAACCATCTTTTTTACCTTCAACTTTAGCAGCTTTTTCAGTCATCCAAGCGTCAAATTTCTTGTCTGCTTGATCTTGAGTTAAAGCTCCTTTTACTACACCTCTATCAAGGTGATCTTTGTGCATTACTCCTTTGTAAGAAAGTAAAGCTCTAAC
>JAQXDJ010000140.1 GCA_029251425.1 Vicingaceae bacterium | reverse complement strand
GTTAGGTGTTAGGTGTTAGGTGTTAGGTGTTAGGTAAAAATAATTATTTTCCCTTCTCTATTCTCAATTTTCTATTCTCAATTCTCCATTTCGCTTTCTAATCTCCAAACTATTGAGACACTCATAAAAAAAATTAAAACAGCATAAACGACTATTAATCGATGTTTTTAGAACTTTTATCTAATTTAAAAACGCCAAAAAGGAGAAAAACTGTCCATTACTAAAGAAAAATGGCTGTTGCTAAAGTTTTTAAGTGTTTATACTTAGACCAAGCATAATTTTATCCAAGTATTCATTTAATACAAAAAATATGAAAAAAATTTTACTAAGTATATTTCTGATTGGATTCATTTGTCAATCAGTTAACGCTCAAAACAAAGCATTATTCTTTAATGGAACATCAGATTATGTAGAAGTGGATGATAATAGTGCAATAGATTATGAGGATAGCTTGAGCATAGAAATATG
Source organism: Vicingaceae bacterium (assembly GCA_029251425.1). GTDB lineage: Bacteria > Bacteroidota > Bacteroidia > Flavobacteriales_E > Vicingaceae. The sequence goes on along the minus strand of JAQXDJ010000140.1, from coordinate 3,496 downwards.
GATAAACCTAGATGCTGGAACTACTGATGGACTAATATTGGCAAAACAATGGTGTTCAGGGTCAAAGTATTCATATAATCTAAGCATAGTAAATAGTCGTTTAAGGTTTACTTGGGACGCAACAGGGTCCTGTGCAAATCAAAATTACTTCGAATCTACGGGTATAATTCAAACACAACAATGTACTCACATAGCAGTCGTATTTACTTCAACAAGTGTAGAATTATATAAAGACGGGATTCTATTTCCGGGCTCATTAGTGGGTAGCTATGGAACAATTAGAAGTAGTAGTGCAAAATTAAGACTTGGGGCTTATAAAAGTTTTGGAGGGTCATTTTCTAATTTTTTCCGTGGATCAATGGATGAAGTAAGGCTTTGGGATTATCCACTTTTGCAATCAGAAATAAATTCTCGAATGAATATGGAGTTAACAGGAAGTGAAACTGGATTAACAGCCTATTATGATATGGAAGGAAGTGTTTCAGGTACAGGTGTAACAATTAATAATGGAAGTAGCACAAACTTATTGGATGGAACTACAATTGGAACTCAAACAACTCCCTTTTCCGCTAATAGTTGTTTTCTTCCTACAAATATTGAGAAAATTTCCACTCAAAATATAATTGTTTTCCCCAACCCTACATCTTCGGAATTAACACTTACAGCAACTGAGCAAATAGAAAAAATCAACATCATTGATTTAACTGGTAAAACCATAAGAACAATTGTAAATCCTAATAATAGTATTGATGTCTCTGAACTATCTAAAGGATTGTACTTTTTGCAAGTGCACAGCAAAAATGGCATTTCAAATAAACGTTTCGTAAAAGAATAAAAACATTAGTTCGTTAAAATTCTGTTTTACAGGAATGTAGACTGGAATTTTATTCTATTTAATTTCAAACGATTACTTAAAACAAAAATTATGAAAAAAACTTTACTCTTTTTAACTATTTTTCAATTTTGCATAACCCCCTTGCAATCTCAAGTACTCATAAGCAATTATTCCTTTAATGATGGAACAAGTAATGATCAAGTTGGTGACATTAATGGGGCTAATAATGGAGCAACTCTGACTGAGGATCGTTTCGGAAACGCAAACATGGCCATGTACTTTGATGGATCGGCTACTATTGATTATGGCGATTCTTCTGAAACCGATTTAAACAATATTACTGGAATTAGTATCTCTTGTTGGACCAAATCAAACAACCTCAGTTCATCTGGATTAACTTCAATTGTTTCGCGATGGACAGGAAGTAGTTCAAGCGAACAATATGGATTATTTGCACAAACAAATGATCATGTATTCGCAATAGGAAGCGTTGCTTCTAACGGAGTTAGTTTAAACGGAAATATTGATACTGCATGGACGCATTTAGTGGTAACCTATTCGGGTACGTCTGTAATTTATTATATCAACGGAGTATCATCAGGAGGAGGTTTTACAGCAAATCCATTTCCAGGATCATCAGGAAGCGCTAAATTATTCGTAGGCTCACAAAATGGTACTAGTCGTTTTTTTACAGGTGCAATTGATGATATTAAAATTTATGATGAAATAATAAGTGCTGCCACTGTATTGGCTTTATATAATGAATCAAACCCTACTGTTGGAGTTAACGAAAATCCAAAACCCAATCAAATTACACTCTATCCCAATCCTTCATCTTCTACATTAAACATTAATAGTAGTGATGCAGTAGAACAAATTAGGCTCATCGATTTAACTGGAAAAACAATAGAAACAATAATAAAACCTAATAATACTATTGATATTTCCCTTCTATCAAAAGGAGTTTACCTTTTACAAATTCAGTCAGAAAAAGGAATTTCACACAAACGCTTTATAAAAGAATAAAAAATCTTAGTTCGTTAAAAAGCTGGTTTGCAGCAATGTAAATTGGCTTTTTATTTAATTTAAAACAAAATCTTAAAAAAATCATATGAAAAATCTAATTATTGCAGCATTAGTTGCAGCAACAACAATAACTGCTAATGATTGCTTGGCGCAGTCATTTAAGGATAAACTAAAAGCAAAAGCGGCTGCAGCTGCCAAAGCTAAATCAAGTACTCCTTCAAAATCAAGTGCTATTAATAAACCAGGTACTAGCTCAAAAGGAACAGCTAAAGGAGCTATAACCTTACATTTAATGGAGGCAGAAAGAGGTAAAACTAAAGTGCAAGCGGAAGAAGGAGAACTTAATGGTAAAAAGATTATCGCTATTAATGGAGCACCCTACACCTATCAGGATGAACCGAGTAAAATGTTAAGTAAAAAAATATATTTTACTACGGCAGGTATTTATGTAATTGAATATGATGAAAACAGCTGGGTTTCGGTAATGCCTGACAAACAATTAGGAAAAGCTCCGTTTGGCAAGTTTACATTTAGTAACTTTTATAGCTCAGATGCATCCAAAGCAAAATCAATGACTAAAGCAAAAGCAGAAGCATATGCCACTGATCTATCTAAGAAAATTTTAGCACCTTCATCATCAGGGCCATCTAAAGGTGGAAATGGAACTTACTCTGCAGCAACACCTGTTAAGTTTTCAGGGAAAGCATACGGTGAAGTTGAAATAACGTTTGAAGAAGGAGCCAAAAAGAAAATTTTAAGAACCGCTGGTGGAACAACCACTTACCTTCACATGCCTGAGTTCAGTAAAATTGCTGGAGTAGATGTTTATACCGATGCTAGTCTTAATTTACACAGATATATTTATGTTGATAAACCAGGTGTTTTAATTTGGACACGCTACAAAAGTGGGGCTTTGGGAGCGCAGCTTTGGGGAAAATATGACCAATACAACCTTTACGCTATGGACAAGCAAGTAGTAAGAGGATTATTAAACAGCGAAAGTCAACAAAAAGAAATTGATGTTAAAGTTGCTGCTTGGACAAAAAAAATTAAAGATTCAGAAGATAAAAGAAGAGCGGCAAAAGAAGGTAAGGATATTGCCAACAGAAGATTGCCTAAACAAGGTTATACTGATACTAAACTTGAGGCTGAAGGACTTGTCGCAGCTAAAGGTTTTGCGGCAAAGTACAACTGGAAAGAAACCCTTACTAGAGTTTATTTTTCTGGTGCTGATTGGGGAATTAGAAGACATAAAGTAACAGGTATTCAAACAGGAAGATCAATTAAAGGTGTAATTGTAATGACTAGACCTGATGGACTTTGTAGTTATCATGATGCAGTTTTTGCACAAGAATTTGATGGTACGAAATACCGAACAGTGTATTTTGATGGGATATTAGGTGCTCCTTACAAATTAAATTGTCAGCATACCAAATAATTATAGTTAGTTAGTTGTGCAACAGCCGGTGCTTTAAAGCATCGGCTTTTTAGTGCATAAAAATATCAAACATATCTTTTGGACGTTCTAAAACACGCCATTTAAACCCTTTAAGAATTACATCCTTAGGTGACACCTCTTTTAAAGGGTGCATTGCCCCCTCAGGATCTTTGATAAAAGTAATGGTAACTACAAAG
>JAQXDJ010000132.1 GCA_029251425.1 Vicingaceae bacterium | reverse complement strand
TTTATATTTTAAATTATGAAGCAAGCTTTGTACTTTACTTTTTTTACTAAAAGCATAAAAAGAAGTTGCCATTTCAATCTCAACTCTTCCCCAAAAAACTTTACTTACAGGGTTATCTTTATCCTGATGAAAATTAGTTTTAGGTAAATTTATCACACAATTTAAACAAACTATTTCTTCGTTCTTTAACAGTGTATTATTGCAAGCACAACAAAGCTTCGGAAATATTAAGTTAAAAAAATCGTTAATCATTTATTATCGCTTTATACACATATAAATATGTATAACTTTCTTTTAAAACAAAAGGGCTAAACATAAAATTGTAATAATTTTGGCTCATTAAAAATAGTCATTTTATAATGGAAGAACAAATGGAAAATAACGTAAATTCAGGGACTAAAGTAAATAAAATACTCATTGCGCTTGTTATTCTTTTATTAGGGTTTTGCGGCTATTTAATTTGGCAAAACTTACAACTTCAAAAAGATATAGAAAATGGACAGATAGCATTTTCGGAAGTTTCTAGCGAAAGAGATCAGGTAAAAGGAGAGCTAGAAGAAATGCTAGCCCAGTATGAGGAAATGGAATCTAATAACGAAGATTTAAGCGAGGAACTTGCAGCAGAAAAAGCAAAAATTGAAGAACTATTAAAACAAGCAAAAGGCAAAAATTGGACCATCCATAAATTAAGAAAAGAAACGGAAACATTAAGAACGATAATGAAAGGTTATGTTGTTCAAATCGATTCTTTAAACCAAATTAACGGAAGATTAAGAAACGAAAATGAAGTTGTAAAAACAGAACTTACTTCAGAGCGAAGTAAATCAAAAAATTTAACCGAAAAGAATGATGACTTAAAAGACATTGTAACAGTTGCGTCATACCTAAAAACTACTGGGCTAAAATCTTACGGAGTTAAAATAAAAAGTAATAACACTGGCAAAGAAAACGATAGAGCAAAACGAATTGGAAAAATTCGTACAGAATTTACCATTTTAAAAAATGACATTACTATTCCTGGAAAAAAATGGGTTTATGTTAGGATATTAACTCCTGATGGAAAAGTTTTATCAGAAAAAACAGACGATAGTAATAAATTTGATTTTAATGGAGTGAGAGGTCTTTATTCCTCTAAAAAACAAATAGATTATAGAAATCAACAACAAACACTTTCTATCGACTGGGTAAAAGCTAATGATTTTCCAATAGGAGAATACAATGTTGAAGTTTATGCTGACGGAGTTGATATTGGAAAAACAAAGTTCTCTCTAAAATAAACCCTCTCTTTTTAGTATTATTGCAAAAAATAATGTGACTTTTTAATTATATCTAGTCTAATAAGAGTACTTAAATAAAATTATAATGGAAAAATACATGGAAATGGCTATCGATTTAGCCTTAGAATATGGACCTAAATTGGTCGGAGCAATAATCGTTTGGATTATTGGAGGAATTGTTATTAAAGCTATAACCAAAGGTTTTGAGCGAATTTTAAATAAAAGAGACATAGACGCTTCTTTAAAGCCTTTCTTAAAAGGAATAGTTGGCGCATTACTAAAAGTGATGTTAGTAATTAGTGTTCTAGGGATGTTAGGAATTGAAATGACTTCGTTTGTTGCTATTCTTGGTGCAGCTGGTTTAGCTGTTGGTATGGCATTATCAGGAACACTACAAAATTTTGCTGGAGGGGTTATGATTTTAATTTTTAAGCCTTTTAAAAATGGGGATTTTTTAGAGGCTCAAGGTCATATCGGTACTGTTTCTGAAATACAAATTTTTAATACTATTTTAAAGACATTAGATAATAAAACAATTATAATTCCTAACGGAGGACTTGCTAATGGTTCTATGACAAACTATTCTACAGAAGAAAAGAGAAGAGTAGATTGGACTTTTGGAATTGGTTATGGAGACAAAACTGATGATGCAAAAACGGTATTGTTAGATTTAATGAAAGAAGATTCAAGAATTCTTACTGACCCTGCAGAACCATTTGTGGCTGTTTCGGAATTAGGAGATAGCTCAGTAAACTTTGCTGTTAGAGCATGGGTAAATGCTGACGATTATTGGGGAGTTTTCTTTGATATGAATGAAAAAGTATATAACACATTTGATAAGAAAGGATTAAACATCCCTTACCCACAAATGGATGTTCACGTACATAAAAACTAAAATTGATGAAAAAAATATTTTTAACACTAGTTGCTATTGCAGCTATAGGCTGTGCAAATGCACAAACAACTGAAGCTGAAAAAAACTTAAAAACACAAAGTAAAGACACTTTAGATGGTTGGAAAACTGGAGGGGTAGCATCATTAAACCTTACTCAGGTTGGTCTAACTAACTGGCAAGCCGGTGGAGAAAACTCAATGTCGGTTACTGGCTTATTAAGCTTATATGCTAACTTAAAAAAAGGAAACTCTACATGGGACAATTCATTAGATCTAGCTTATGGTATCCTTCAACAAGGTGATGCAGACATCGTAAAAACTGATGACAGAATTGACTTCACTTCAAAATATGGACAAAAAGCATTTAAAAATTGGTATTACGCAGGTTTAATAAATTTTAAATCGCAGATGACAGCAGGTTATAACTACCCTGATGATTCTACTGAAATTTCTAATTTCTTAGCTCCAGGTTATTTATTAGGAGCAATTGGTATGGATTATAAACCAAACGAAGTTTTTAATCTATTCATTTCTCCTATTACCACTAAAATGACTATAGTTAACGATCAAACTTTAGCTGATGCTGGAGCATTTGGTGTTGACCCTGCTGAATATGATGATGCCTTTACATTAGTTTCTGCAGGAAAAAAAACCAGAACGGAATATGGGGGTTACTTAAGAGCTTTGTTTAAAAAAGATGTAATGAAGAATGTTAATTTACAATCAAAACTAGAGTTATTCTCTAATTACGAAGCTGCAACTTATGTTGATGTTAACTGGGAGGTTTTAATCGCAATGAAAGTAAATAAATACATCTCTGCAACGATATCTACTCAGTTAATTTATGATCATGATATT
>JAQXDJ010000128.1 GCA_029251425.1 Vicingaceae bacterium | reverse complement strand
ACATTTAATAGAACAGTGTAATAATGCTGTAATCTTAATGAAAGATTCTTTACCTGTGTCAATTGTAAATGTTGGGACACCTATTAATTCAGTTAATAATGAGTATAGTCCTACAATTAGTGCTGACGAAACTACATTGATATTTACGTATAAAGGAATTAAAAGTACTGGGCAAAGACAAGATGAATTTAATAGGTCTGAGGTTAATGGTAATTTTTATGAAGACGTTCATGTGTCTCGATTTTTAGAAGGGAAGTGGAGCAAGCCAGAACCAATAGGAGATAGCATTAATACAGATTTTCATGAGGCGAGTATTTCGTTGTCACCTGATGGCCAAAAATTATTTTTATACAAAGATGACCCACGATTATCAGGGAATATATTAGAAGTAAATAAGGTGGAAGGAAAATGGGGGGTACCTAAATCATTAGCTATAAATACAAAAGATTGGGAAGGTCATGCTGCAATTTCTCCAAATGGAAGGTTTATGATTTTTTCTAGCGAAAGAGAAGATGCTGTAGGAGGGAGAGATTTGTATAGCGCAATTTTATTGGAAGATAGTACTTGGGGAGATGTTAAAAATTTAGGGCCAACAATTAATACAGTATATAATGATGATGCTCCTTTTATTCATTCGGATGGTGTAACCTTTAATTTTAGTTCGGAAGGGCACAATTCCATGGGAGGTTATGATATTTTTGAATCTAAAATAATAACAGATTCAACATACTTAGAACCAAGAAATATTGGATATCCAATTAATACTGCTGCAAATGATGTTTTCTTTTATGTTTCGGGTAAAGGAAATGCCTATTATTCATCAGCAAGAAAGGGTGGTTATGGTCAGCAAGATATATATGTTATAAATGTAAAAGACATAATTACAAGTAAGGCTGTTTTATTAGTTAAAGGTGTTGTTACTAAAAATGGAGAATTTGATAACGCTACAATTACTGTTAGAACTAAAAACGGAGCTGATTTAGGTGTTTATCATTCTGATTTATCCGATGGAAAGTATCAGATTTATGTTGATTTAAAAGAGGTTTATGAAATTACATATAGTTCTGCTGGATTTGCAGATAAAATAATAACAGTAGATGCAACAAAATATACAGAATATTCTGAGTTAGAAAAGAACTTAGATTTTTCTATTGGATTTATCACTGTAGAAGGAGTTGCATTTTCTAAAGAAAACCCAATGACTCCACTTAAAAATACTAAAATTCGGATATCTAATAAGGATAACACTTTTAGTCAGATTGACACAACAGATGAAAAGGGTGCTTATAAATTTGAAGGCTTGCCCAAAGATGAATATTATATTATGTTTTTAGATAAAGAAGATGAGAAGAATTTAAAAGATTCTACTTATTTTTTTAAAGGAATAATAACGTTAAAAAAACTTCCTTATGCTGATGCAACAATTAATGGTTTGCCAGTTGAAGATGATGGTAATTTTATAATAGAAGTAGTTAATAAATCATATTTAGAATTGTTGTCTAAGGTTCATAATGTGAATGAAATGAGTTTGGAAGATGTTTTAAAGAATTATGGAGATCAAAAATCAGCTAATTTATTTTATAAGATTCAAGTTGGAGCCTACTCTAATCCTAGGAATTATAATTCATCTCATTTAAATGAGTTGGGGGAGGTCACAAGCATTGTTCTAGATGATGGTATAACACGTTTTATGATTGGAAAATTTGAAACTTTACGTCTTGCCTCAGAATTCCATCAAAAAGTATTAGCCAAAGGGCAGAAAGATGCTTTTATTTTAATTTTCTTAAATGATAAAAGAACTTACTTGGAAGAGTTGGTAGAGACCGGGATATTGAAATAATTAACCTTTAATTGATTTGTTATTAATGTATCGCTTTAGATATACGATATGAGTTTAAAAATATTTAAATTTATATGCAACTAACTATATTACATTTTTTAACTATGAAAAAGATATTACTGTCTCTTCTAATCCTATCTGCTTTTTCTTCTTTTGCAGAAAGTTCATCAATAGTATTAAAAGGAAAAAAAGCTTTCGATAAAGTTTCAAATAGTGAAATTGTAAGAATAAAAGATTTTTCTTCAATTCCAAACTACATTAAATTTAAAAAAGGTAAAGAATTTCCATTAGGAGAATTAGAAAATTGGCTACAGCACTATGTTAAATCTGATGAAAAAGTTGGATTAAATTTAATTAAAGAAGAAAAGGATCA
>JAQXDJ010000123.1 GCA_029251425.1 Vicingaceae bacterium | reverse complement strand
GGCTATTCTAAAAACATCCTAAAGACTTACTAGCCGAAAGTAAATCTGTTTAAATTTATAGTTTTTATACCTCATTATTTTTTACTCGAAAACTCTTAATTCCGTCTACTATTAGTGATGAAAAAAGAGGTGACCATAAAAAGGGGTTAAATAATACTATTTTCAGAGATATGTTTCTTTGTAAAGAAGATGTAAGGCATAAGGCATTCATTTTACTCAAATGTAAAGGCGATGTAAAGGTGGAAAATAGATTCGGATGAGGACCTATCTCTAATTTTGTAATGATAATTGTTTTAACTTAATTAATTAGTTAAAGCTTAAAAACAAAAAAATAAATTATTATGAAAAAAGTATTATTATTTGCAGTAGTAGTGGGTGGTTTAGCATTTACTTCTTGTAGTAAATCAGAATGTGAATGTACATTTGATGGAGTGACAACAGTTTATGAAGAGGGTGACCCTGAAATTGTTTTAGCAGATGGTCAAAGTTTTGAAGACGCGTGTAAAGAGTCTGAACCATGTAAATTAAAGTAATATAACTATTGGTTATATTTTATAAAAGCTACCTTAGGGTAGCTTTTTTTTGGAATAGATCATACTTAAAAATTATATTAAGCCTTTTTATAGAAGGGTGCTTTTATGTTTAGAAATAGTTTGGTGTATTATTATGTTATTTTTCATTTCAAGTTCTATTCTTTACCATTTTTAAAACGGTGATTTTTTTACTGCGAGCAATATCTAATAAAATGTTTGCCTTAATGTATTTAACATATAGACTCGAATATGATCAATTATGCCTCTATGTAGACACATTGTAAAGATTGAAAATGGCCTTTTTCATTAAGCGTAAATATTATGTAAAGATGAAAAAGTCATTTTTTACAATGCGTTTAACTCTATTTGCACAATAAATTTAATATATACTTTAATACTATAAATTATGAAAAAAATTATGAAAACAATGTGTGCGATTGCATTAATATTTGCCTTCTCACAAAATACAACAGCTCAATTTAAATTTTCTGCAGGAGCAGATATTGGAATGGTAACTAATGAAGGAAGTGGTTTGTCATATGGGCTTTCAGTTGGCGGAGAGTACTTAATAGGAGAAAATATGGGCTTGACACTTCAGTCTGGTTATAGCATTGTTTCAAATGATTATAGCGGAATTTCTTCATCTTTAATGCCTTACATGGCTGGTTTTAAATATTATTTCACTAATAATGAAGGCGGTTTGTATGGTCATGCGCAGGTAGGTTTAGCTAGTTTTAAGGTTGGTCCTATAAGCTCAACGAACCTTAGTTTTGCTCCAGGCTTAGGTTATTTATTAAATGAACATATTGATTTGGGTTTAAGATATCAAATAGTTACAGCAAATGAAGGTGCTGATGCTATAAATTGGATTGCATTAAGAGCTGCTTATCAGTTTTAATAATATCAGTTTGCTGTTCAAATAAATTTTTATTCCATGGGTTACTCTAGAGATTATTCTAATTGATAAGAAAGTCTATTTGATGAGAATTTTAAGTAACTTATTTTATAAGAGGGATATATTTGATTAATATTAATTCACTCTCTTATTTACTAAACCGCCTTAACTTAAGGCGGTTTTTTTGAATGAATTTAGTTGAAGTGGAATAAATCTCTTAACTCTGTCATGTTTTATTGCGATTTAAAATAGTTGTTAAACTAATTTAGTCTTTTTTTTGAGAAAAAATCAAGCTTCAAAATCAACTCAGCTAATCTATTTGAGTAACCCATTTCGTTATCATACCAACCCACTAATTTTACCATGTGTCCGGTAAGAGAGGTAAGTTGTGCATCAAAAATACAAGAGTGTGGGTTCCCAACAATGTCAATAGAAACAATTGGATCTTCAGTATATTCTAAAATTCCTTTTAAATAAGTTTCAGAAGCATACTTAAAAGCTTTGTTTATAGCCTCAACCGTTGTGTCTTCTTTTAAAACTACACTAATATCAATTAAAGATCCATTAGGCACAGGAACTCTAATTCCACAACCTCCAATATTTCCGTCTAAATCAGGAAAAATTTTGGTGATGGCTTTAGCAGCTCCAGTAGTTGTAGGTATAATAGAAAGTGCTCCAGCTCTTGCTCTTCTTAAATCTCTATGTGGAGCATCATGCAAAGTTTGATCTCCAGTATAAGAGTGCACAGTTGTGATGTAGGCACTTTCAATATGATATAAATCGTGTAATACTTTTATTAAAGGTGCTGCAGCATTTGTAGTGCACGATGCGTTGGAAATAATTTCTTCTGTTCCATCAATATTGTCATCATTAATACCTAAAACAACTGTTTTTACATCCTCACTTTTTGGTGGTGCCGAAAGAATTACTCTTTTTGCTCCAGCAGTTAAATGTTGAGAAGCTAACTCTTTGGTTAAAAATATACCGGTAGATTCTATTACAATGTCAATTTTTAGTTCTGCCCACGGTAGGTTTTTAGGGTCTTTTTCATTTAAGATTTGTATGGCTTTTCCATTAATTAGAATAGTGTTTTCAGTGGAAGAAATTTCTCTATTAAATTTTCCGTGTATGGAATCGTATTTTAATAAATGAGCTAATGTTTTAGCGTTTGCTAAATCATTAATTGCAACAAGTTCAATGTTGTTGTGTTGTTGTAGTGCTCTTGTTAAAGACCTTCCTATTCTTCCAAAACCATTTATTGCGATGCGTATCATATCCTACTTTTTAGGTAAAGTTAATCAATGTTGAAATTGATATGTTAAATTTTGAGCATAAAAAAAGGCTTCCTGAAAAGAAAGCCTTTTAAATATCTATAATAACTAATCTTATAAACTAGCTACGTGCTTAGTTAATTTTCCTTTAAGGTTAGCTGCTTTATTATTGTGAATAATATTTCTTTTAGCTAACTTATCTAACATACTAGAAACTTTTGGCAACATTGCTGTAGCTTCTTTCTTGTCAGAAGAATCTTTTAATGCTTTTACAGCATTACGAGTAGTTTTGTGTTGGTACTTATTTCTTAGCGTTCTTGTCGCTGTTTGTCTAATTCTTTTTAATGCAGACTTGTGATTAGCCATATCTTTCTTTTTTTACTTAATTTTTAAGGACTGCAAATGTAATCATTTTTTCTAAAAACCAAACATTTTCTTTTTCTTTTCTAAACTCTTTAAATAAAATCAAAAATTATTCAAGAGAATAGTATGTCTTAATGGCAATCTTTGGTTAGTGTAGTTTCAATTTCTAGTTCAACTACCGACCATGTTTTTGATACTCCATCTGCACCTTTGTGTAAGGCTTCACATACTTTGTTTAATGACGCTAAAGCGCCTTCAGCATTAAAATCAAGCAAATCAATTTCTCCTGATAATGAGATTAAAGCATCATCAACTGTGTAATTTAAAGTTACTTCACGCTCAACATTGTTTAGTGTTAAATAAAATGTACAAGTTCCTGTTTTATTATCTCCGTTAGCATCTTTTGCATGACCAATAATGATGTCTGTAGCATCCATTGCTCCAAAAAATGAGGTAACGATTTTCTCATCTCTACCTTCGTTAGCTGTATTTGTGCTTGAAGTAGGGATGTTAAATTTTACAGTTTTTAAAATGTCTGTAATTTTTGTAGATTTTTCTCCAACAGTAACGTTTGCCTGATTAAACTGACCTCCAACGGGTATTTTTTCTGTTGTTTTAAAAGCAGTCCATCTAACCTGAGCTCCTGCAGTTTCATTATAAGAGTAAAAACAAGTTTCCTCAGTTGGTTGTGTTGCAGCTTTATTTTCTGTTGATTCTGTTTTTTCACTACCACCACAAGATGATAATATAAGAGTAGCAATAATGCTGGCAGATAAAAATATTTTTTTCATTCT
>JAQXDJ010000333.1 GCA_029251425.1 Vicingaceae bacterium | reverse complement strand
TTTTTTTTAACATATTTTTAAATTTTAATTATTTAGTGCAAATAAAAGAAGCGTAAAGATATATATAATATATTTTGTTATCCAAATTATTCCATGTAAAAATAACAATAGTTAATAAGTATTGACTAGATGATTTTATAAACGGTTATATTCCAATGGAAAACACCAAAAATTAATCAACAATCGAAAAAAAAAAAAATTAACCTGCCTTAACTACAGGTTGAAAAGAATTACCGCCATTATCACCTCCATCATCATATCCCTTACCACCACCTAAATCGCTCCCTGAATCACCACCATCATTATCACCACCAACAATAACATCATCATCCTCATTATCATCTCCACCAACAATATCTCCACCATCCTTATCTCCACCATCCTTATCTCCACCATCTTCATCAAAAGCAACTTCTTGAGAATCAAAAGGCGAAAAAACTCCCTCCCCACTTCTAGGTACAGGCTGACCACTTTTTTTACAAGAAACAAAGCTAAAAACCAGCAAAGCAAAAAGTAATGGGAAGTAATATTTAATAAACGATTTAATCATAATGCTACACAAATATAGTCAAATATATCAAACCAAACGAACAAACATGGCTTTTATTACACAAAAAAATATTTTATTACTAGAAAGAATTAAGCATCAATAGTATTCTTTCATATTTTTACCACATATTTATGTCTTTCTTTTCAAAAACACTCCTCAGCCCACTATCCGTTATATACGGAACACTAATGTTTATTCGTAACAAGCTCTACGATTTAAAGATTTTAAAATCAAAGCAATTCAATCTACCAATAATCTCAGTAGGAAACCTTACACTCGGAGGAACAGGTAAGACACCTCACACGGAATATTTAATACGCTTACTACAGAACAAACACAATCTAACAACATTAAGTAGAGGCTATAAAAGGAAAACAAAAGGGTTTTATTTAGCTCAAAACAACACTACCGTATCAGAAATTGGAGACGAACCTCTTCAATACAAAGTTAAATTCAATAAAATAAATGTAGCTGTTGACGAAAAAAGAGTTCATGGTGTTCAACAAATTCTTAAAAAAATTCCAAAAACAAACTTAATAATACTTGATGATGCTTTTCAACACAGAGCAATATCCCCTGGAATGAATATATTGATTACGGAATACAATAACTTATATATTGATGATTATGTTATTCCTTCTGGAAGACTGAGAGAATGGAAAAAAGGAAGCGAAAGAGCAGATATAATTATCATATCAAAAACACATTCAAATCTAACACAATTAGAAAAAAACAAAATATATTCCAAATTAAAACCTAAAACTTATCAAAAAATATATTTTTCATTCATAAAATACAAACCACTCACCCCTTTTTCAAAATCAGCTAAAGACTTTAAAAACAAGATTTCAAAAAAGAGTTCAATTTTATTACTTACAGGTATTGCAAAACCAGACCGCCTTTTCAACTCTTTAAAAAAAGAATATTCAAAAATAAATCACATTCAATTTTCAGACCATCACAACTACACCAATAATGATATTGAATTGATTATTAAAAAATTTAAAGAAATTGACGGGAATAATAAATTCATTATTTCTACCGAGAAAGATATAATGAGATTATCTTTACCTCAAATTTTGAATCAATTACAAGATATTCCTATTTTTTATATTCCTATTGAAATTTGTTTTCACGGAAATGACAAAATAGAGTTTGACGAACAAATAATAAAATATGTTAGCAAAAATCAATAAAACCAAACAGTTTTTAGAAACAAAAACTCAGATAAAACCATCAACAGGAATTATTTTAGGCACAGGACTAGGAAACCTATCATCAGAAATTGAAATAGACATTGCTATACCCTATTCAGAAATTCCAAACTTTCCTGTCTCAACTGTTGAAGGACATAACGGTCAATTGATTTTTGGAACAATAAATAATTCTCCCGTGGTTGCAATGCAAGGAAGATTTCATTACTACGAAGGATACTCACTCAAAGAATGCACCTTCCCAATAAGAGTAATGAAAGCATTGGGAATTTCAAATTTATTTATTAGCAATGCAAGTGGCGGAGTAAATCCTAACTATGAAATTGGAGATATTATGCTAATTACTGATCATATCAATTTATTTCCTGACAACCCATTGAGAGGGAAAAATATTGATGAATTGGGACCTAGATTTCCTGACATGAGCGAACCATATAGCCACAAACTAATTAAAGATGTAATTAAAATTGCAGCTAATAATGATATAAAAATTCAACAAGGAGTTTACGCTGGCTTAACAGGTCCTACATTTGAAACTCCTTCTGAATATAAATACATCCAAATCATTGGAGCAGATGCAGTTGGCATGAGTACTGTACCTGAAGTTATTGTAGCTAGACACATGAACTTACCATGCATGGCTCTTTCCATTATTTCCGACTTAGGAGTAGATGGAAAAATTGTTGAAATCAGCCATGAAGAGGTTCAAGAAGTTGCTAAGTTAGCAGAACCAAAAATGACTTTAATAATTAAAGAATTATTAGATGAAATTCACAAAAATTAGACCTGATATTTTTAAAAACTAGTTTCAAAACACTAACAATATAATTATGATTGTAATAGGAATAGCAGGAGGCACAGGGTCTGGTAAAACAACGGTGGTTACAAAAATTGCCAAAAATTTACCTCAAGAAAATGTAACCATACTTCCTCAAGACGCCTACTATAAAGATAATTCAGAACTGACTTTTGAAGAACGAAAAAAAATTAATTATGACCACCCAAACTCCATTGACTTCGAACTTCTTTTAAAGCATATAAATACGCTAAAAAAAACAAAAGAGATTAAACAACCTATGTACTCTTATATTACTCATTCAAGAGAAGATGACTACAAAGTAGTTCACCCTAAAGAGATTTTAATTATTGAAGGAATATTAGTGTTTACAAACGAAGAATTAAGAAAGCTTTGTGACATCAAGATATTTGTACATACAGATGCTGATGATAGATTAATTAGAAGAATTAAAAGAGATATTACTGAGCGAGGAAGGGATGTAAAAGAAGTACTTAGTCGATATGAAAAAACACTAAAACCAATGCACAATCAATTTATAGAACCTACTATGAAGTACGCAGATATGATTGTACCTGTTGGAGGGGAAAACAAAGTAGCGATAGACATTTTAGTATCAATGATTAAAGAAAAAATTGGGAAATAAATTCTTCGAAATAGTTTCTCCTTTTTTTAAAACAAGATGCTTTTCTGTTTTATTTATCACTATAGTTCCATCCTTAATATTTTCTCAAACAAAAAACACTTACTTCCAGCAGGAAGTTAATTACAACATAACCGTTCAGTTAAATGATAAAGCACATGAATTATCTGGTTTTGAAACGATTGAATACACCAACAATTCTAAACAATCATTAAACTTCATTTATTTTCACCTTTGGCCAAACGCTTACAAAAATCATAAAACTGCATTAGGACAACAACAGCTCGAGGATCACAACACACTTCTATATTATGCTCCAGAAAGCTTAAGAGGATATATAGATTCTCTTGACTTTAAGTGTAAAGAAAACAATTTAAAATGGACATTAGACTCTACAAACAATGACATCTGCATCGTCCACCTAACAGAGCCGTTAGCCCCAGGAAAAACAATTGAAATCACAACACCTTTTCATGTTAAAATTCCTAAAGGTATATTTTCCAGAATGGGACACATTGGAGAATCCTACCAAATTACACAATGGTTTCCAAAACCTGCTGTTTACGACAAAGATGGATGGCACCCAATGCCTTACTTAGATCAAGGAGAATTTTATTCTGAATTTGGAACTTTTGATGTATTTATTACACTTCCAAAAAATTATATAATTGGTGCTACTGGAGATTTAATGAACGGAGAAGAAGAACTTGAATGGTTGAATAAAAAAGCTGAAAAAACCATGAAAATAGAGTCTTTTAACTTTAATGATATGGAGTTTCCAAAATCTTCAGACACAATAAAAACATTACATTACCATCAAAAAAATATTCATGATTTTGCTTGGTTTGCAGACAAACGATACCACATTTTAAAAGGAGAGATTGAACTGCCACACAGTAAACGAGAAATAACTACATGGGCAATGTTCACGAACAACGAAGCACATTTATGGAAAAACAGCATTGAATACTTAAACGATGCTACTTATTATTATTCTCTTTGGAATGGAGATTATCCATACAACCAAATAACAGCTGTTGATGGAGCATTAAGTGCAGGTGGCGGAATGGAATACCCGAACGCTACTGTTATTGGAGAATCTTACGATGCCTTTACTTTAGAAACCACAATTATGCATGAAGTCGGTCATAATTGGTTTTACGGAATTTTAGGCTCTAATGAAAGAGATTATGGCTGGATGGATGAAGGCATTAACTCTATGAATGAAAATCGATATATTGAAACAAAATATCCTGAAAGAGGTTTAATGTGGTCTAATAAAGATTCTTCTTCAGCCTATATTTTAAAATGGTTTGATTTAATTCAATACAAGCACAAATCCTCTTACTACCTAAGCTATCTTTTAAATGCAAGAAGAAATAAAGACCAGGCAATTAATGAGCATTCAGCACGCCATACCTCACTTAATTACGGAGCTATTATTTATGGGAAAACAGCTTTAGCATTTGATTATTTAAAAGCATATTTAGGTGATGATTTATATGATAAATGTATGCAACAGTATTTTGAGAAATGGAAATTTAAACACCCTAATCCCAAAGATTTACGAGCAATATTTGAAGCAGAAGTTGATCAAGATTTAAGTTGGTTTTTTGATGACTTAATTCAAACTACAAAACATATTGACTACAAAATAGGAAAGGTGAAAACCAACTCTGAAAAAACCGTTCTTACAATTAAAAATAAAGGTAGAATAAACGGCCCTTTTTCTGTTTCTGGAATTAATTCAGATAGTATTATTCACACCCAATGGTATCCTGGGTTTTCTAAAAAAGAGACCATCACATTTAAAACTGGTGATTACGAAAGGTACAGGATTGATGCTCAACTTGACATCCCTGAAATTAAACGAAAAAATAATACATTAAAAGCAAAAGGGCTATTTAAATCTATTGAACCCATTCGCTTACAATGGCTTGGGAGCATAGAAAATCCTAATAAAAATCAACTTTTTTTCACACCCATTGCTGGATGGAACGCTAATGATCAAGGTATGATAGGAATGGCTTTTTATAATACTACTTTACCTGCTAAAAAACTAAGTTATATTGTGGCTCCGCTATACGCAAATACATCTAAAAATATAAATGGATATATAAATACTTTCTACAACATTCATCCCAACAACATTTTTCAAGAAATAAAATTAGGCACAAGCGCTTCTTCTTTTGCTTATAAAAGAGTTAGAAGTAACCAAAATTCAAGCGGTAGAGAAATTCTAGAATATTACAAAATAGCTCCATCTTTAAAATTCTCTTTCAAAAAGAAAAGGGAACGTCAATTCCATTCTATATCCCTATCTTTTAAAAACAATAACATTATGGAGGAAGAGCAGGTTTGGAAGCGAAATATAGATGGTACAAACAGCTACAATATTGAACTTCAAAACTCCTACATTAACCAAGCTATTTTAAAGATAACAAACACTCACCCCATAAACCCATTCGATATTAGTGCTGAAATACAACAAGCTAATGACTTTGTAAAATTAAACCTCACAACCAACTATCACTTTGCTTACAGAAAAAAGAATACAGGATTTGACATTAGATTATTTGGTGGAAAATTTTTAAGTAACGACAATGTTGATGGTAGATTTAACTACCAATTAGATGGAAATACTGATTATTTATATGA
This sequence comes from Vicingaceae bacterium, assembly GCA_029251425.1. Taxonomy (GTDB): domain Bacteria; phylum Bacteroidota; class Bacteroidia; order Flavobacteriales_E; family Vicingaceae. The sequence continues at coordinate 7,884 of JAQXDJ010000333.1, read as the reverse complement.
GCAAATATTCTTGGCTAGAACCCCTAGTAGTGCTAATGATGGTTTTTTAACTCAACAATTTGCAGTTAATGATGGTGGCTTTAAAAATAGAGCTATTCCACAATCTGAAAATGGTTTTATTATAGGAAATAATTGGATTGGAACTATTAATTTAAAAAGTAATGTTATTACAAAACACCTAAGCATTTATGCTGATTATGGTATGGTTAGCAATAACAGTAGTGAAAAATCTGATTTGGCTTACAACTATGGTGTTGCCTTTAATATTATCCCAAAAATATTCGAAATTTACTTTCCCATAAAATCTTCTAGCGAATTTAATCTACTTAACTATGGTGAAAAAATTAGATTTACACTAAACCTAAACACCTTAAATCCTTTCGAAAAAATAAGAGGAATAGACCTATAATTCTTAACCATTTATTATGTTTAATTTTGTTGTGAATAATGTCTAATCAACCTAAAAATAAAATATACTTTGCTTCTGATTTTCATCTGGGAGCCCCTAATCAAAAAGAGAGTCTTAAGAGAGAAAAACTCATTGTAAAATGGTTAGATGAGATTAAAATTGATGCTAAAGAAATCTATTTAGTAGGTGACGTTTTTGATTTTTGGTTTGAATACAAAAACGCTATTCCAAAAGGTTTTGTTCGACTACAAGGAAAAATTGCAGAACTTACTGACAGCGGAATTCCTATACATTTTTTTACAGGGAATCATGATATGTGGGCTTTTGATTATTTACCTCAAGAACTTGGCATTACCATTCATCGAGAGCCTTTAAAAAAGGATTTTGATGGTAAAAAATTCTTAATTGGTCATGGTGATGGCCTTGGACCTGGAGATGGCACTTACAAAATGTTAAAAGCAGTTTTTTCTAGTAAAATATGCCAATGGGCTTTCGCAAGAATACACCCTAACTTAGGAATTGGTATTGCCAATGCCTGGAGCAGAAGAAGTAGAAAATCTAACATCACATACGATGAAGTATTTCATGGTGAAGACAAGGAACATTTAGTGCTATATTGTAACGATTATATCAAAAAAGATAACTCAATAGATTACTTCATCTTCGGACACAGACACCTGCCTTTAGAGGTGAAAATAGGTGAAAAGGCAAAATACATTAATCTCGGAGAATGGATCAAATACAACACTTACGCTGTATTTAACGGAAATGAAATAGAACTAAAAAAATACACCAAAGGTTAAAATTTAGCACAAGGGACAAAAAACTTCCTTCTCTTTCTCTTCTTCTTTTTACTTGCTACTTCATAAACAATGGAAATTTCGTGAGAACCTCCCGAATTGACTGCTAATCTTGAAATAGTAACATCATAGCTATAACCAATGTTCAAATTATAATCTGATAATTTGTAACCTAACACAACAGCTAAAGCATCATTATTTAGTACATTATCTTGAGATTTTATCATTGGAATACCTCTATACCATAAACCAAAAACAAGTGGATCTCTAGTATAATACAAACCTAAATCAAGTTGATCATATTTTTGCTGAGATTTGTAATGCCCTACAACATTAATATAAGTAGAGTTTAACGTTCTTCTGCCTCCTCTTTCCGATAAATTAAACTTATATCCTCCATGTGCCGAAAACTTCATATATAAAGGACTTTCACCATCTCCTAATGATTGATTTGGCTCATTAATATGATTGAATGACATTCCACCCCAAAAGCTTTCAGAATACACCAGTAAGCCTACTGTAAAATCAGCATAACGAGCTCTATCTGCACTGATATCATCAGATGTTGAATTACCTGCTCCTCCCCGAGCTAACTGATCATTAAAAACGAGTTTATTAAAATCAACACCTCGTGTTACATAATTAATTTTTAAAGCTGGCTGAACAAATATTTTACGATCAATTCTAATATGATAAGAATAAAGCAAACCTATTTCAGTATTCCCTAAATTACCTGAACCAGACTGCTCCCTGGCAAACAAAAGACCTATACCACTATTAAATTCTGAAAGATTATAATCATAAGCAAAAGTATAGCCAACAAAATGACCAGGAATTCCGGCCCATTGATTTCTATAATTACTCGCAAAACGATGCTCTGCAGTAGCACCTGTAAAACCTGGATTTAAATATAAAGGAGCCGCATTAAACTGGGTAAACTGCATATCTTGACAAGTGCCACCAAAACAAATCGAAAGCATACTAATGAGTAGTATTGCTTTCTGTTTATAGTTCACCTTTACCTTTCTTTTCTAGTTTAAATTCAACACGTTCATTACTATTTACATCAAACTCTAAATCTGCTGTATAAGAATGATATTCATCCGATTCTACAACAATACTATATGTTTTCTCAGGGTTAACTAACATTATAAAATTACCTGTGTTATCGTTTGATTTGTATATTCCTTTTACTTTTTTAGATTCGTTTTCGATGAGTGTTATTTTAGCTGAAAGAGATGAATTTCCTTTTTTAGCCAAAACAATTCCTTTTAAGATATGTTCAGTTACAAATTCATCTTTTAAAACTACTTTATAGATATCTTGCCCACCAAAACCATCCTCTCTAGACGATGAATAATAACCTATTTTACCGCTTGCTGAAACGACATAAAAAATATCATCTTGAACTGTATTTATTGGATATTTTAAATTTTCTGGGGCAGACCAAACTCGTTTTTCATAAACTGTTTTAAAAATATCATATCCTCCCATATTCGTATGCCCTTTAGAACTGAAGTAAAGTGTTTTTTTATCCGAATGAATAAATGGAGCATCCTCGTCATAAGCAGTATTTACAGTTGGCCCTAAATTTAATGCTTTACTCCATTTCCCATTAGGAAGTCTCAAAACTTTATAAATATCTTTTCCTCCAAACCCTCCAGGTCTATCGCTTGAGAAAAATAACACCTTATCATCCATTGAAATAGATGCACTTGATTCTGTATATTCCGAATTGATATCTGAACCTAATTTAACAGGCTTTTCCCAATCATCTAAGCCCATTCTACTTTGATACAAATCACCTGTTTTTAAATCATCAGAAGGTTTGAATAGAAATAGTGATTGTCCATCTGCAGAAAGCCCAACACAAGCATCATTTCCATCAGTATTTACAGCCTCTATAGATCTTGGAGCCATCCAAGCATTATTCAAATTAATAGACATATAAATATCTTCAAATGGACGCCCATCGGGGTCCAATTTCCCTCCTGTACTTCCTTCTCTACGAGAGGTGAAAAACAGTTGTTTTTCATCTGCAGAAATTAAAGGAACATATTCTTCTCCAACTGTATTTATAGTTTCTCCAACATTCTGAATCAGTACATCTCTCTTATCTAAAACAGCTATTTCTGCATATTTTACTTTAGCCACTAAAGCATTAATTTCTTCATTTGTTAATTCTTTATTACCCGAAATCAACTTGTAAGCATTATAATAATTTGATGCTTTTTTAAATTTCATTCCAATATGGGCAATTGAAGCTTTATATCTAAAAAGCTCAAGACTAGTAGAGCTACTAGATTTCAAAAAATGCTCTTCAGCCTTTTTGTATTTTTTAATATTATAATTACAAACTCCCATATAATAGTTTAGCTCCTTATTCTCTGCATCTTGCATGTATAATAAATTATACATCTTTAGCGCCCCATAATAGTTTCCTATTTTGAATTGTTTATTTGCAGCTTTAAATTCTTTACTATCAGCTTGACTAAAAGCCGCACAAAACGACAATAAAAAAATTACAATTACGATATACCTCATTCTTCTTAAATATATTACCTTAACAATGTTATGTCTCCAACAAAAGATTCGGACCTACCATCGATATATTTCACATTAACTTTATAAATGTAAACATCTTGTTTACTTAATTCATTTCTATAATAACCATCCCATCCAATATTTACATCTTTACTTACAAAAAGTAATTCTCCCCATTTATTAAAAATATTCAATTCATATTCCTCAGCACCTATAACAATTGGATGAAAAACATCATTATCTGTGTCTCCATTTGTAAACAGGCCTCCATTACCTCCATTTTCATTGGGTGTAAATGCATTAGGAAATGAAATATCTCCTTCTGTTTTAGCTTCCACAGCACTGGAAAGTATAAATGTATCAATACAATTGTTTGGAGTTGAAGCAATCAACATAATATCATAAACACCTTCTTGTGTATAAAAGTGTTCAGGAAACTCTTCTACAGAAGTATTTCCATCTCCAAAGTCCCACAAATATGATGATGCAAAATTTGATAAATTATATAATAAAATTGGCTCTGTTGGAATAAAAACTGTGGTAGGATTAACTGTAAAAAAAGCATTAGGGAGCTGATACACATTTATAATTGATTGTTGCGCTTCAACATCTTGACCACCATCACCAAAAACAGTAAGTGTTACCGTATATACACCCGGATTAAAATACGTATAACTTGGCTCAAATTGTGTGGAAGTGCCTCCATCACCGAAATCCCACAGATATGTATTTCCATACTCAGAGGTATTTGTAAACTGAACCTCCAAAGCTCTACATCCACTTGCTGGGCCTTGAAAATTTGACACTGGTACTGGTGGAATTATTTCAATTGTTTGAATAAAGGTATCGGCACAATTAATACTACTTACAATTAGTTCTATCGGAAAAACACCCCAAGTTGAATACACATGGTTTGGTGGAGCTTGTATTACAGAAGTAGTTAAATCTCCAAAATTCCAACTATACTGCCACCCCCCTGGACTAGACGTATTATTAAATGCTACAGTGGTATTCGGAAAAGTTTGTGTTAAAGGGGTTGGCAAAAATGATGCTACTGGTGTTCCATAAACTGTAATTGTTTTTTGAATAGTATCAAAACAACCAAAATTAGATTCGATAATTAATATCGCAACAAAATTAAGATCAGCACCTGTATTATTTATGTATTGGTGTGAGGGGTTTTGATTATTATTAACTGGGCTTCCATCTCCAAAATCCCATGAATAATTTGTAACATTTCCAACCGAAACATCTGTAAAATCAACATCTAAAGGACTACAACCTAGAGTATCTGCATTATACAATGCAATAACTTCAGGATAAACATCAATATTTTGAAACGCAGTATCTCTACATCCTTTATCTGTTTCTGCAATTAGCATTACATTATTTGTAATCGAACTTCCTGATGTGTTATTAAAAATATGACTAACAATTGGGACAACTGTATTACTTGTATCTCCATCATCAAAATCCCAATGAAAAAATGTTCCGCCAATAGATGTATTAGTAAAATTTACCGGCAATGGAGAACATCCATTATTTACATTTGATGTGAACTGAGCTGTAGGATTAGGAAAAACAAGAACTTGTGCAGTACTTGTATCAATACATGAAGCTGGATTATTAGCGAATAAACTAAATGCTGATGATGCAATTAATTGAACAGTAAGTGGTAAATTATTAGTTGTAGTGTTGATATAACTATGCGTAGGATTTGGAATAAATTCATTTGGAGAACCATCTCCAAAATCCCACTCCCAAGAGTTTGCAATACCTAAACCAACAAAAGGAAAATTAACCAACAATGGACTACAACCTGAATCTGGTGCTGTTGTAAAATTAAAAACTGGCTCTGGATAAACAATAACACCTGAAAAAGCGGTATCGGTACAACCATTTGCACTTGTAACTACTAGCCTAACAATATTTGTATCCTGAAACTGTGTCAAATTATTATAAGTATGAATTGGTGACTGACTATTATCAAAAGGTGTACCATCTCCAAAATCCCACTCATAGTTTAAGCCAGGAGTAGCAACTCCGTTAAAACTAACAATTAAAGGTGCACAATTTAAAACAGCATCATCAGTAAAAGAGGCTGTTGGTTTTTGCAACACTGTTATTGTTTCATAAGTTGTATCAACACAACCAAATAATGTCTGAGCAATTAATTGTATTGTGTAGGTTGTATCAAATCCAAAATTATTTTGAAAAACATGAGTTGGATTAGTCATTGTTGTAGTATCTCCATCTCCAAAATCCCAAGAAAAATTCACAGCATTTACAGTAGATGTGTTAGTAAAATTAACGAGTAATGGTGCACAACCAACTGGAACATCAGCGGTAAAACTAGCAACAGGAACAGTCTCCACAGTTACCTGAATTGTATCTGCTGCTGAACAAAATGCTGTACTTACCACCAACTCAACATCAACCATTCCTGCAGTTAAATAAGTATGAGTTGGATTTTGAGCAACACTTGAATTACCATCTCCAAAATCCCAACCCCAAGTAATAATAGGATCACCTATCGCACTTGTTGATAAATCCACAAATGACGCTGGATCATTTTGACAAACACTTGTAGGAGAAAATGCCGGAACCGGAGATTCAAAAACATTTATTATTCGTGTTAATGAATCTGAACAACCATTTGCGCTACTTACACTTAACTTTACATTATAATTTCCTGAAGCATTATAAAATTGAGTTGGAGGAGTTTGTAAAATACTAGTATTCCCATTATCAAAATTCCAGTTCCAATTAACTACATCCACTGATGAAAAATCAGTAAAACTAACAGTCAAGCTGTCACAACCATTATTGTTATCAAAATTAAAATTAGGTGCTGGACTTGGTAAAACATGTAAAGGGATAGTTGCCGTATCAGTACAACTAGCAGTTCCACCGCCAATAAATGCAGCAATTTGAATTGTAAAATCTCCTGAAAAATTATAGGTATGGTTTACAGTAGCACCACCTAAAGCATTCCATCCAGATCCATCACCAAAATTCCAGAAAAATGTATTTGCACCTCCTCCTGATAAATTATTAAACGAAACATTTTCTCCTTGGCAAATGGTATCTTTTGCTATTGATAAATTAGCTGTTGGTGGCGGAACAATTTGAATCGTAATATAAGCTGTGTCTCTACCACAAAAGCTACTATCAACCAACATAGCTGTATAAGTTCCAATTCCCGGATACTCTAATGGCAATGGGAATGTAGGAGGCCAAGCTGTCCAATCAATTATTGAATCTGTTCCTTGCCCCCAATAATCTCCTAAATTCCAATATTCATAACGCTGAGCAATATTTCCCTGAGCAAAACAATTTCTGTCGGTCGTATTTTCTAAGGTTACTTGAGTATCAGGGTAGCATAACAAAGTTGCTGAGGCTGTAATTGCTGCATCATCAATATCCCATATTCGAATTGGTCCAAAAGTAGCAGTACTTTGTCCTCCCTGAGTTGTGTTACATACATTTTCTGCAGTTAAAATTACTTGAGTTTGACAATTTACAGTAGTTGGTTGGTATGTATGTGTAATTGTTTGTCCTGCATTGGTATTATTAAATGTTAGTATTGGAGAACCATCTCCAAAATCCCAAGTAAAAACAGTGTTAATAGAAACATCTGTTGATGAGTTTGTAAAATCTAAATTTCCTGGGGCACAAGTACTTGTTAACCCTCCAAATGGTATTTGAATCGAAGCATTTGAAGGCTCTTCCATTATTAAATTTCCTGTAACAACACAAGGCACATCTGGCAGAGTTATAGTAACTGTATAATTAGCAACAGTTGCTGCATAATTATGAGTAATTGAAGTGTTTGCCAACCATCCGTTTCCAGTGGTAGTTGGAGATCCATCACCCCAATTTATTGTGTAATTACCAATATTTAGTTCAGGAATTAAGTTAAGGTTGTATGCAGCACCATTACAACTAACGTATTGAGGTGTCGCGGATAAATTACCTTGAAAATCAAAAAAATCTGGGCATTGAGCAAATCCTTTACTCCCAATTAGAGTAAGTAATACAACCAATAAAATAGATGAATACTTTTTAGACATAATTTTGAATACGTAAATATGCAAAAAAAGGTACAGCTTTCCCAGAATTTTAAGTAGT
>JAQXDJ010000112.1 GCA_029251425.1 Vicingaceae bacterium | reverse complement strand
GAAGAAGTAAATGAGACTCTATGGACTCTTTATAGAGATGATAAGGTTTCTAAAGATGAATTGAGGTGGAAACGATTTGCAGATACATTATCATATTTTAAGATGCAGAATGATTTGATTGCAAAGGAGATTGCGGATTACTACGTGTTTCATTCTCCTAGGCAAACACTGTTATTTCCTGAGACTAAAAATGTGCTGGATTATTTATGTGAAAAATACACACTTCATATTATTACGAATGGGTTTGAAGAGGTGCAACATATTAAGCTTAAAGAGTCTGGTTTAACAAACTATTTTGATGTGATTATTCTTTCAGAAAAAGTTGGTGTGAAGAAGCCTCATCCTTATATCTTTAAAAAAGCATTTTCTGAATCAGGAGCAAATGCATCTAATTCTATTATGATAGGTGATGATTGGTATGCGGATATTTATGGTGCTGAGAGAGTGAAGATGGATGCAATATATTTTAACTTTAATAAGTTAGAGCATAATAATAAAGTTAGGTGTGAAATAAGTTGTTTAACCGAGCTTTACGAATTGTTATAAATAAAAAAAGTCCTGATAAATATCAGGACTTTTTTTATTCTTTTAAGAGTGAGTTTTTACTCTTTCTTTTTTAATTCAGTTGAAGCTTTCTTTTTTGAACAAGATTTTGCTTTGTCTTTTGAACAACAAGCTTTCTTTGCAGCTTCTTTTTTAGCACAACAAGCTTTTTTATCACCTTTTTTACATGTTGCCTTATCGCCTTTTTTACAAGTTTTTTTATCGTGTTTACAATCTTTCTTGTCGCAATCTTTGTTGTCGTCACACTGAACTGTATCAAAGCTGTTAGAGATTGCTGTTGTTGCAAAACTTGATGTAGTTATAAATCCTATAAATAAGAATGCTAATAATAAATTTTTCATAATAATTTTTTTAAATGTTTATCTGCTTACTAAAGTAATGAAATTTTAGTCGCTAGTTTGTTAAGCATTAGTTAAATTTTGCTATTGTAGTTATGCCGCCCTGAACTTTTTCGTTCAGTTTTACATTTAGTTTTACGTCAAGTGGGAGTAATAAATCAACTCTTGAACCAAATTTAATAAATCCACATTCTTGATTTTGATCTACTTTTTCACCTTCTTTTCCGTAAAAAACAATTCTTCTAGCTAGCGCTCCAGCTATTTGTCTAAATAAAACGCTTCTACCTTTACTATCTTCAACAACAGCAGTTGTTCTTTCATTTTCTGTAGATGATTTAGGGTGCCATGCAACCAAGTAAAGTCCTGGATGATATTTGTAATATTTTAATAGTCCAGGTATAGGGTATCTGTTAATGTGAACATTTACAGGAGACATAAAAACAGATACTTGTAATCTTTTTTCATTGAAATATTCAGTCTCCATTACTTCTTCAATTACTACTACTTTTCCATCTGCTGGTGATATAATTTCACCTTCTTTAGGAACCCAATTACGGGTAGGGCTTCTAAAAAATTGTACAATAACTAAAGTTAAAAAACCGGTTACTACATATCCAATTATTTTTATAATTAGATAATCATTTAAGAAGAAGTAGATTAAACCATTTACAATTATTGTAAACAGTAGAACTAAAATGAGTGATGGAATACCTTCTTTATGAAATTTCATGAGTTAAATAAATATTATGTTCTTAGCTTATTAAATATAAGTAAGAGTAAATGAATGGAACAGATAGAAATAGACCATCAAAACGATCTAAAATGCCTCCATGTCCGGGTAATATGTTTCCTGAATCTTTAATGTTTAAGTTTCTTTTTAGCATTGACTCTACTAAATCTCCTAAGCCACCAAATATTGCTACTAAAATTGCGATTACTATCCAATTATGTAATTCTAAATTTGTGAAAAACATAGAAAATATATAAGCTGCAATAATTGTTAAGAGAGCTCCTCCAAAAGAACCTTCCCATGTTTTTTTTGGAGAAATTCGTTCAAACAATTTGTGTTTTCCTAAAAAACGTCCAGCTAAATAAGCTCCAGTATCATTAGTCCAAAGCATAATAAAAAAGCCTAAAATAATTTGGAAACTATAATCTGTTGTAAAATTGTTTTGGGCATAAAAACCTAAATGAAAAAGCATAGCAAAAGGAATAACAATATATATCATTCCTAAAATTGTGTAGGAAACGTTTGTAAAAGGATTTTCTTTTTTTCTATATAATTCAATAAGAAAAGTAGTGAAAATCATCATTACAGGTATGAAAACGATTTTAGTAGAAATAATATCTAATGCAGCTAAACATAAAATAAGCATTAGTGTAAAACCAGTTAATGTTCCCCAAAATTTAAGAGGTTTAATTTCTTTAGATTTTTTAACTAATCCGAAAAACTCATCTAAACCTAAGAGTACAATTAGTGTGAATAAAGCCATTGAAATATATTGATTGAAATATATTCCAGCAATAATTGTTAGAATAAATAAGAATCCCGTTATAGCTCTAGTTAACATCTTATAGTTCGTTTTTTGAAATAATGTGTTTTGCTTTGACTACGTTTTCGGGGCTCACATGTAATTCAATTTCAGCATTCATTAAATGTGTATGCATTGAATCCATCTTGTCAACAATTACAGTGTCAATACCGTTATCTTCCAGCACGGATTTAACAATGTGAGAATTGTTAGTGTTATTGCTTTTATATACAACTACCCAATTAGACATCTTAACTCTTTTCTTCGGAAGGTGTATTTGTGTCAATTTTTTCTTCTTTTTTTTCAGGAGTAGGGTCAGTATCTTTTGTTTCAGGTTTTTCGTCAGAAACATCTGGAGTATTCACTTCTTTCTTTTTAGAGATCTTTTTTTCTTCTTTCAGTTCATCTTCGAATTTGCTTTTCCCAAAAATTAGTTCTAAATCGTCTCTAAATAAAACTTCTTTTTCTAACAACTTTTCAGCTAGTATAATCAGTTTATCTTTGTTTTCTCTAATAATTCCTAAAGTTCTTTGGTAAGATTTTTCTACCATTAGCTTTACCTCTTCATCAATAATTTCCGATGTTTTCTCGCTATAAGGTTTGGTCATAGAATACTCACTTTGACCAGTAGAATCGTAATAACTTAAATTACCAATTTTATCACTTAAACCGTAAACACTTACCATAGCGTAAGCTTGCTTTGTAACTTTCTCAAGATCACTTAAAGCACCAGTAGAAATTTTACCAAACATTACTTCTTCAGCGGCTCTTCCTCCCAGGGTTGCAGCCATTTCATCTAATAGCTGTTCTGTAGTAGTAATTTGTCTTTCTTCAGGTAAGTACCAAGCAGCACCTAAAGATCTTCCTCTTGGAATAATGGTTACTTTAATCAAAGGGTTTGCATATTTAACTAACCAGCTAACTGCAGCATGTCCAGCTTCATGATAAGCAATGGCTTTTCTTTCATGATCAGAAATGATTTTATTTTTCTTTTCTAACCCTCCAACAATTCTATCAACAGCATCTAAAAAATCTTGTTTAACAACTTTTTTCTTATTTGCTCTAGCAGCTATTACGGCAGCTTCGTTACAAATGTTTGCAATGTCAGCTCCAGAAAAACCAGGAGTTTGTTTTGCTAAAAACTTTAAATCAACTGTAGTGTCAATTTTTAATGGCTTTAAATGAACTGCAAAAATTTCCTCTCTTTCTGTTAACTCTGGTAAATCAACCTGAATTTGTCTGTCAAATCTACCAGGTCTAACTAATGCT
>JAQXDJ010000111.1 GCA_029251425.1 Vicingaceae bacterium | reverse complement strand
TAAATCGAAACATTATTCTGTATTTTAACCACGAAACAGCAATAATAGATGAAGGGTGTGAAATTGGTGAAGGAACCAAAATTTGGCATTTTTCACATATAATGTCTGATTGTATTATTGGAAAAAACTGTAATATTGGTCAAAATGTAGTTGTTTCTCCAAAAGTTATATTAGGGGAAAATGTTAAAATTCAGAATAATGTTTCGATTTATTCTGGTGTAATTTGTGAAGATGACGTATTTTTAGGCCCCTCTATGGTATTTACCAATGTTACAAATCCAAGGAGTGCAGTTAATAGAAGAGGAGAGTACGCAAAAACAAGAGTAAAAAAAGGTGCTTCTATAGGTGCAAATGCAACAATAGTTTGCGGCCATGATATTGGAAAATATGCTTTTATAGGTGCTGGAGCTGTTGTTACAAAAACTGTTCCTGCTTATGCATTAGTTGTTGGTAATCCGGCAAAACAATTGGGATGGATGAGTGAATATGGGCATCGTTTAGAATTTAATAATGAGGGTTTTGCTATTTGTGAAGAAAGTAAAGAGAAATATAGGATAGCAAATAATACAGTAGAAAAAATTACTGATTAAATGAATGAGAATAAAAAAATAAAATTTGCAGTTATTGGCTGTGGTCATATTGGTAAACGCCATGCTGAAATGATTTCAGGAAATAATGAAGCAGAATTAGTTGCATTATGTGATTCTAATGAAAAATCAGTGTTAGGTATTGAAAAATATGATGTTGATTTTTTTCATTCTATTGAAGAGTTGTTAGCTGCTAATATTGAAATTGACGTGATAAACATTTGTACACCAAATGGACTACATTCAGAACAAGCCTCACTAGTACTTGATAAAGGAATGCATGTAGTTGTAGAGAAGCCAATTGGGTTGTCTAAAGCAAAATGCGAGGATGTAATTTATAAAGCTTTAAGAAATAATAAGCAAGTTTTTGCAGTAATGCAAAACCGTTACTCACCACCTTCTGTTTGGATTAAAGATTTGATTGAAAAAAGAGTGTTGGGAGATATTTTTATGGTTCAACTAAATTGTTATTGGAATAGAGATAGTAGGTATTATAAAAAAGGTGGTTGGAAAGGAACACATGATTTAGATGGGGGAACATTATATACTCAGTTTTCACACTTTATAGATATCATGTATTGGTTGTTTGGTGATGTTGAAAATATCCAAGGAAAGTTTAAAGATTTTACACACAAAACTTCTACTGATTTTGAAGATTCTGGATTCGTTTCTTTTGATTTTATTGATGGAGGAATGGGTAGCTTAAACTATTCTACTGCTGTAGCTAATCAAAATTTAGAAAGTAGTATAACAATTATTGGAGAAAAAGGGAGTGTGAAAATAGGTGGGCAATATATGAATGAGGTTGAGGTGTGTAATATTGATGGTTATGAAATGCCAGAATTGGAGGAGGCAAATCCTCCAAATGACTATGGACCGTATAAAGGTTCTGCTGCAAACCACCATTTTATAATTGAAAACGTAATAGATACATTAAAGGAAAGAACAACAGCTACAACGAATGCTTTAGAAGGTTTAAAAGTGGTTGACATTATAGAAAGAATATACGATTTAAGAGATGAAAATCTTTTGAAAAAGAAAGAATTATAATAACTATGGGAATATATAATCAGTTAAAAAGTAAAGAAACTAAGATAGCCGTAATAGGTCTTGGTTATGTGGGATTACCAATTGCATTAGAATTTGCGAAAACAATGTCGGTAATAGGATTTGATATCAATGAAAAAAGAGTTGATATGATGAAAAACAATATTGATCCAAGTGAAGAATTAGATTCTTCAGCATTTGAAGGTTGTGATATTGAATTTACTGCAAACATTGAAGACTTAAGAGCTGCTACTTTTTATGTAGTTGCAGTACCAACACCAATAGATGGACATAATTTACCAAATTTAGCACCTTTGTTAGGTGCTTCAAAAACAGTAGCACAAGTACTTAAAAAAGGAGATTATGTAGTTTTTGAATCTACAGTTTATCCTGGTTGTACAGAAGAGGATTGTATTCCAGTGTTAGAAGAGGTTTCTGGACTAAAATGGAAAGATGATTTTATGGTAGGTTATTCTCCTGAAAGAATAAACCCAGGAGATACAAAGCACACATTAACAAACGTTATCAAAGTTGTTTCGGGTTGTTGTGATGAGTCTTTAGAACAAATTGCAAAAGTGTATGAAGAGGTTGTGCAAGCCGGAGTTCATAGAGCAACAACAATTAAAGTGGCAGAAGCTGCTAAAATTATAGAGAACACTCAAAGAGATTTAAATATTGCTTTAGTTAATGAACTGTCTATAATCTTTAATAAGTTAGACATTAACACTTATGATGTGTTAGAGGCAGCTGGAACCAAGTGGAATTTCTTAAAGTTCTTTCCTGGTTTAGTTGGTGGACACTGTATTGGTGTTGATCCTTATTATTTAACATATAAAGCTAAAGAAGTAGGTTATCATGCTCAAATTATTAATGCAGGTCGTTTTGTAAATGATTCAATGGGAGCATATACTGCTAAACAAACAGTTAAAAAAATTATTGCAGCTGGTAAACACATTAGCGAATCTAAAGTGTTGGTGATGGGAGCAACTTTTAAAGAAGATGTTAGTGATATCAGAAATTCGAAAGTGGTAGATGTAATTAATGAATTTATTTCGTTTGGAGCTTCAGTTGAGGTAGTTGATCCACATGCAGATTCAGATTCTTTAAAAGAAGAGTATGGATTTGGTTTAGTTACTGAAATGGCAAATGATTATGATGCAGTTTTAGTTGCCGTTAATCATGCTGAATATTCAAGTTTTGATGAAAATTATTTTAAATTAATAACTTCAGAAAATCCAGTTATTGTTGACATTAAAGGAATTTACAGAGGGAAGATTAATAACCTAACATATTGGAGTTTATAATGTCGAAAACAATTTTAATAACAGGAGGAGCAGGTTTTATCGGATCTCATTTGGTAAAACTAATGGTTAGTAAATATTCCGATTACAAGATTATAAATTTAGATAAATTAACTTACGCAGGGAATTTAGCAAACCTTACAGAGGTTGAGGATAAATCCAATTACGAATTTGTAAAAGGAGATATTGTTGATGCTGATTTTATCAATCAACTTTTTTCTGATTATAATTTTGATGCGGTTATTCATTTAGCTGCAGAATCTCATGTTGATAGATCTATTGAAGGACCAATGGAGTTTATTATGACTAACATTGTTGGGACTACAAACCTATTGAATGCAGCAAAAGATTCTTGGGGGAATGATTTTTTTGATAAATTATTTTACCATGTTTCTACAGATGAAGTTTATGGTTCTTTAGGAGAAGAAGGTATGTTTTTAGAAACAACTTCTTATGATCCTCGAAGCCCTTATTCTGCATCAAAAGCCAGTTCAGATCATATTGTAAGAGCTTATCACCATACTTACGGTATGCCAATAGTTATTTCTAACTGTTCTAACAATTATGGGTCGCATCAATTCCCAGAAAAATTAATTCCATTATTTATCAATAATATTCAAAACAATAAGCCATTACCAGTTTATGGTAAAGGAGAGAACATTAGAGATTGGTTATGGGTAAACGATCATGCCAAAGCAATTGATGTGATTTTTCATAAGGGAAAAAACGGAGAAACTTATAATATTGGTGGACATAATGAATGGAAAAACATTGACTTAATAAAAGTGATGTGTAAAGTGATGGATGAAAAATTGGGAAGACCAATTGGCGAATCAGAAAAACTGATTACTTATGTTACTGATAGAGCTGGTCATGATATGCGTTATGCAATAGATGCTACGAAGCTGAAAGATGAGTTAGGTTGGGTTCCTTCATTACAATTTGAGGAAGGAATAAGAAATACTATAGAATGGAAAAAGTTTCTTCATGGTGATTGATTGTGTCCACTTTTATTGAAAAATTCAATGAAGCATATATTCGTGTTAAATGCGATCCAGACATTGCTCGGGAATTGTCGGAATTCTTTTGCTTCGACGTTCCTGGCGCGAAGTTTATGCCGTCTGTTAGAAACAAAATGTGGGATGGCAGAATCAGGTTATTTTCTCCTGGTAATGGTAAAATCTATTATGGACTATTACCGTATGTCGAAAAATTTCTCAAAGAAAACGAATATGAATATCAACTTTCAGACGACTTCGAAGAAAGAACTTTAATAAAATCTATTACAGAAAAGTTTGTAAGATCCTTAGAAAAGGGTAAAATGCGAGCTCGAGATTATCAAATCGATGCAGTTCACAATAGATTTTACC
>JAQXDJ010000106.1 GCA_029251425.1 Vicingaceae bacterium | reverse complement strand
CTTGCTCTAGTAAATTATTCTCTAAAATCGCTATCTCATTCTCTACTGCCTTCTTTTCTGATCCATTTGTAATCTCCAAATCAGCTCGCTTCTCAGCTATCTCAGCTTCTATATCTTTTGCCCAATTCTCATGAATGGCTGCTTTTAATGTTGAACTCTCATAAGTATCTTCTCCACTAAATTTAGCTAAGTCTTCTTCATATTTTGTCTTATAGGTTATCGACTCTTCCTCTTCTAAAACAGCTTCTTCTTCCTCTACAACAGCCTCTTCTTCTATAACTGCTGCTACCTCTTCTTCTGTTGTTACTTCTGGATCAACTACCGACTCTTTTTCTTCTTCTACTGCAAGCTCTTCTGAACTTCCTTGTAATGATTCTTCCGTAATTAAGTCGTAAGCTATTATTGCCTTACTGTTTTCAACTTTTAAAGCTTCTAACTCAGTAATTTTATTTTCAAAACGCTCTTTTTCAGTAACATTTTCTTCAACTGCTAATTGTGCTTTTCTAATTTTTATTTCATCATCAATGTCATTAATCCAGCTCTCATAAATTTCAATGCTAGTTTTCTTTTTAACTTCAGAATCTGTTACATTTTCAGTATTATTAGCTAATTGAGCGGTGTAGTTTTTATTGTAATCAATAATTTCTCCGTGCTCATCAATAATTTCATACTCTTCTTTATGCTCACTAATATTATAAGAATTATCAACCTCTGCTAAAACTGGAGTTTCATCTTCATCAGGAAATAAACCAACAAGACCTTTCTTCTCAAAATAAGCTAAATCGTTTTCTAAATTGATTTTTTGAGGTTCTGTAACTTCTTCTTCATTTTGCTCATCTCCATTTAACATCGCTATAACCGATTTAGTAATAGCTACTTCATTTTTTGTTTTAAGATATGGCTGTTTTGCTTTTGCTACTTTTTTTCTAGCCAACTCTAAGTCATATTGAGTATCCTCTATATCAATTTCTAAAGTATTAATTTGACTATCTAATGCTTCTATCTCTTTCTTCTTTTTTGTAAGATTTTTTTTCTCCTGCAACGTTTTTACAGATGCAGTTAATTCAATCTCTCTGTCTTGTAAATCAACTACGTTTTCATTTAAATTACTATATCTTTTTTCTTCAGTTGAAAATTTTTCTGATGTAATTTTTAATTCTGTGTCTAAAGCCGATTCATTATGATAAGTTGCTTCAGCTATTGCATCTAATTTAATTAATTCCGTTTCTGCCAAAACTCTTTCCTTACTTTCTAATTTAGAATTAATGCTTGATTGGAGAACTTGTACCTTAGCCAAATCACTACTTCTTTCTACCACTTCATTATCTAACGTTTTTGCTATTGTTAACGCTCCTGAAGCTTCATTAACCAACTTAGCAGCTTCCATTTTTTTACGCTCTGCTAATTCTAATTTTTTCCTTTTTTCAGATTCAGAAACCGCAGATTCACTCTCCGATAATAATTGATCAGATTCAGCAATTAATAGCTTAGCTTCTGCACTTTTATCTTCTGCAATTTTATATGCTGAAATTGCTTTAGCTCTAGAAACTTCAGTTTGACTAATAATTTTTGAAGCAGTTTCATTTGTCTTCTCTGAAAGCTCTTCATCAGAGAATTCTTTATAAGCTGATTTATTTGCTCCATTTGCTAATGCATTTCCTAAAGAATTCTGCAAATTATTACCTGCTGCAATTTCTTCTTCCTTTTGAATAGCAGAAATAGAATCTAGTTTTGCCTTGGAAGTGTTCACTTTCATCTTAGCTTTTTCTTTCAATATATTCTGAACCACTAATGGATTGTCAATACTAAATTCATCCGATTCATCAAACAGGTTTTTAACAACTAATTTTTCTTCATCTCCTTCTCCAACCAATCGTAACTCTTGTTTTAATGCTCTAAAACCATCCAATGGAGGTATGTCAATTATTGCTGAATGAACTGGAGCATTTGCTGATGTTTCAACTAATATTTTAAACTTCCCTCCATTTGTAGGGAACATTAATAAATATTCTCCGGTTTCACTTTTTGTTGTATGAACTCCATACTTTCTATCCTTATCAACTGCTCTAACTGTAATAGTTGCATCCTTCATATCAGGGTTTGCCTCTGCTATAAAAAAACCATAAATAACTGAATGAACAAATGGAACAGATTCTACTGTGACATTATAAACAGTTAATTCTCCTTGTTTACTTGCACGAGAAGACGCGAAATAAGCCAACTTATTTTCTATGTCCGATATATATAATATATCATCATCAGGTGTATTAATTGGGAAATCTAAATTTTGAGGAGCAGACCATTCTTTGGTTACCTCATTAAATTTAGATTTAAAAACATCATACCCTCCCATACTTGTATAACCTTTAGAGCTAAAGTAAAGTGTCTTTCCATCAGGGTGTAAAAAAGGGTAATCTTCATCATATTGAGAGTTAATATTCTTACTAAACGGAACAGCTTCCCCCCAATCACCATTTGATTTTTTAACAGCTTTATAAATATCCTTACCATTAGCTCCATCCTTACCATAAGATGAAAAAATAATCATATCCTTTGCTTGCCCTAAATAAACTATTGATTTTTCTTTATTCTTCTTATCAAGCTTTGTTTTGAACTGTTCAGGTTTTACGATAATCTTACCACCTATTCCATCCAATTTATATGATCTAAAAAAATCAGACTCTTTAATATCCTTTTTACTTAACACACCAATATCTGCCATGCTTTTCAATAACTTCTCACCATTTTGGCACATCTCTATTTCTCTATCTACACTGTATTGCTTTTGCTCTTTAGAAGATGCTTTTTGCTTAAATTTATTATAACTGTCTAATGCTTTAGAAAACTCATACTCATGATGATAACCCTTCCCTAAAAAATAAAATGCAATAGGATCTACCCCTGGCTTTGAAGCTGCAAATTTTAGATAACGTAATGCTTCATCTTTATTTCTTTCTCCAAATAAAACACAAGCACCATATTTGTAATTATAATTGGGATCTTTAGGATAAGTACTTAATAATTGTGAAAAAAGCTTTAAAGAACCTGTATAATTCTTTTCTTCAAACATTTTATCTGCAGCTTCCTTCAACTCTTCTTTTGAGGAATATTGAGCATAAGCACCTAGAGATAAACAGAAAGATACTGCTACTAGAACTGTTGTTTTATATAAAAATTTCACTCTCATTAATGACTTTAAGTCAACCGCTAAAATTAACAATATATTATATGGATGCAAAAAATAGCAAATTACCTAAATTACTCTTCAAATTTTCTTAAAAAATCCCTTTGTTTTCTTTTTGTTGAGTACATATACTGATATGGTTCTTGCCCTTTTTCAGCTTTAGATTTTCTTTTGTCTGGCTTTGTTTCTGTAATATCAGCATTGAAATCTACATTAGACGAAATCGCCTGCATTGTCCCTCTTGTGTAAGTAAAGAAATACCAATTATTCTTATCAATTTCTAAATAAATAGTTAACACATCACCACTTCGTTTTTTAATCAACTCAATTTTACCTGTTAAGTATTTGTTAACCTGTTTATCTTTAATATTACTTAAACCTATTCTTCCGAAAGATCTAAATGATTTAGAATCACTATCCCACTTCATTTTAACATCATTAAACATAAACGTTTTATCTAATGATTTTGGCACTTTTTTAAATTGACCATTTAAACTTACTTGTCCAATCAACTTATCACCTTCTTCCAGCCCAACCATTTCTTTAAGCCCTTTGGCAAATGTTGGTCGTTCTATATTAGCTGGGTCAAGCTCATAAGCTTCCTCTAAATGTTTCGTCATTTTTTTCAATGCATCTTCATTAAAAAAGAAATCTGTTGTCATAACTAAATCAAAAATTGCTTCATCATCTATTTGGTTATGCTCAATAACTCCTGCAATATTCATTTCAACCTGCCCTGTTTTACTTCCTAAGTCAATTTTACCTTCCCCATAAACCTTACAGTTTTTCTTATTTAAACTTAAATAGCTTCCGCTAAATGAACGCTCTATTAATTTGTCTTTATTAGAAATCTGATATTCTTGTTTTACCTTATCATAAAACAAATAACCTTCTGCTGACAACATTGAAATGCTCTTCGTTTTTTTCTTTTTATTTAAGAATGATGTGTAAATACCTATTGAATCAGGGCTCAAGAACATACTAGTGGTCAGAGAATTACCACTCACATCTTTAGTAGTACTATCAATTGGCAAATAAATTTCATTCGGATCAATTTCTTGCTCAAAACTAAACCAGTTTCTTGCTAACAAATCACAATCATGTAATATTCTAGAATATCCATTAAAGGTTAAATTTTTATTGCTTGCAAATAATTTAACCCCTCCATAAAATTCATAGTTTGAACTTAAAGTAAAGTTAGTGGTATCTTTAATTTCTGCAGTAGCAAATGTTTGACCAGTGGTATCTACAGCAATTTTCTCTAAATGAATAGTTTGAACCTTATCTAACTCATCAACATAATCAATATGACCTTCTCCTGAGTATTTTCTCTTTCCAAAAATATTAATTGTTGAATTATAAATATTATGGTTTTTAGTAATATAATTGGCCACAACTTTGGAGTTATATAACGTTTGCATATCCGCTCCTTTATCTAACACTACATGTCCACTATCTGGATAAACCATTGCATCTGCAACATTTATAAATTTAACACCATCGGCATAAACCCTCTTTTGTTTCAAATCATATTTTGCTTTAGTTGAGAAAAAGCTCAGCGAATCCTGTCCTTCTTTAGTTGAAATAAATTGGGCTCCATCCAACTTAACACCAGATGCATCTGTTGATGAGCTTTCCCCAGCAGATAGCTCTATATTATCGTTATCCATAAACCATTTAAACTCATCCATGTAACAGATATATTCAACTGGATCAAAACTTACATAAGAACCTCCTCCGTTAGATTTAAATTCACCGTACCTGTCTTTAAAAGTTATGTACGCATTAACATTTACTGTTTTAAAATCATAAGCAGCATCTTCCCCTCCTAACTTTCCACTTTTCAATCTAAAATCAGCTGTATCAGAACTAAAGTCACTAAATTTAAATCGCATCAAATTTGCTTCAAGTTCCGCTTTTTGAAACTCAAACGTTCCTGAACCAGATAAGCCATCCGGTTGAATCATAGTTTGCCCATTCATAAAAGATTGCATATCGTACATTGCAATTGGCTGATCAATTTCTTTATGATACATAATGTCTTTTTTAGGTAACCATCTTGTTTCAACATTCTTACCTTCTACCGGAGGGAACTCAACTGCAACAGGACTTTCTTCCACATCATAACTCTGTGCAATTGCATTCATTGAATCTGGGAAGAAAAGAAAATCATTTGAATATGTAGTTGAAGCTATGTACTCTAATTTTCCGTTACCTCTCAACCCTTCATTACTCATCCTAATTGTATCATGATATGTTCCTTTACCACCATACATTGGAAATCCTCCAGCAGGTGTTTCTCGAATAAACCCTAAAGAATGGTCTGGTTGCAAGGTTAGTGTTTCTTCAAAATCTGGAAAAATTCCAGCAGTCATCATTTCTCCTTTAAACCTTAATTGATCGTTATCAAAATTATCTAAACTATCAATTGAAAATGGTTCTAAATGAAAAAAGAAATTATCTTTTTCGTAAGCCCCTTTCTGAATAGATTTCTTATCATAATATACATAAGAATCCTCATAGCTATTAATTTTAGGAAATTCATCTGCGGGTTTTATCCCCGATTTATTATTGGGCTTATCTATTAAAAGATCCCCTTTTATATTGTTGACCAATGTACGAACAGGCTTAATAACAGGCTCTCCATTTCTATTCTTTCTTCCTGTTTCAGCATAAATTCTCAAAGAATCTACAGTAGGCATATCTATTTTAAATTCATCATAATTAAAAGAGAAGTTACTCCCCATAATATCAAACCTACCAGCCTGGATAACTCCACTAAAATCAAAATCTCTATTCTTCTTTAATACAATTTCTTTTCGCGCAGGATAGATTAATACTTCTTG
>JAQXDJ010000083.1 GCA_029251425.1 Vicingaceae bacterium | reverse complement strand
GTGATGTTTCGTCTGATGACTCTATACATAACTGTTTCAAAAATATAAGCAATCATTGGTCTAGTTTTGATGGTCTAGTTCACTCAATTTATTTCTGTTTAATAAAATTACTGTTGAATGCCCATGATGATCTGTTTTGTCCAAAATTGTTTCTTCATTAAAATCACATTGCCAATGAGTCTCATCCATATTTTCTTTATACGACACTTCAATGGTAGGCATTTTAAAATAGTGATGTTCTCCAATTCCTTCAAAATCAAAAACCATTCTTACTAATCCACCATCAAAAAATAAATCATCATTTGTTAGACCTAGGTCTTTAAAAGACAATTTACCAGCTGTTGGTGATGAAAAGTTTATTTTAATTTCTCCTTGATTGATTTCTAATGTTTGACTCATATTTCTTTATAGGTTTAATGGTTTTTAACTACTATAAAGTTATTTTCAAATCATTTGAGAAACACTGATGACAATCAGATTTTTAAATGTTTTAGAACATTATGACTTTTTAAATAGTTCAATAAAAGGTTGGATTTGTTGCATCAAAAATCCTTTAGGGTAAGTTTTATAATTTTTGAAACCTAGTTCAAGGTTTTTACCATCATCTTCTTCAGGCAAATATGCTGTAGTGAAAAAGAAATCCCAAAGACTTAGCGCATCTCCAAAGTTTACTCCTGTTTTTCCTCTTATTCCTTTGTCATGATGCCAAATGTGCATTTGAGGATTGTTAAAAATATATTTAAAAGGACCTAGAGGTATATTTATGTTGCAATGGGTAAAGATGGAAAAAGTATATATTATAATGGAAATAATAAATGTGTCGGCAACATTAAAACCAATGATTGCTAACGGGATATAAAGAATTAATGTATAAACAAAATTTTCTATAATATGACCTTTTCCAGCATTAAAAACGTCTAGTTCTTCTGTTGCATGATGTACTTTGTGGAGTTTCCATAGGAATGGAATTTTATGCATTAATACATGACCTAAGTAGGAAAAAAAATCAATATATAAGAACATTAATAGAAGTTGAATCCAAGAGGGTAGTAGCCCAATATTACTTAATTTAAAATCCACATATCCAAAGGTTGAATTTACAGCATCGTGAAATAATAAAGCTGCTAAATCACATAATGCATAACCTCCAAAAAACCAAATAATAATATAATTGAATGCAGTATAAAATAAATCAAGACCAATTCCTTTTCGTAAAATTTTTTGTTGTTTTCTCCAAGGGAAAATACGTTCAAGAATAAAGAATACTAGGATGAGAACAACAACTAAGTAAAAATTATTAGGCCAGCCTGGATTAAAAACTTCTTTAAAAAACTGTTGATAGTTTGCATCAAATCTATTTATAAAATAGTCTAAATATTGGGATAGGCTTCTCAATTATAGTTACTTTTTCTTAAAGGCATTAATAGCATTTTTGGTAAAATCAGATAATACTAGCTCACCACTCATTGCAGCTCTTTCAGTTAAAAGAGTATCCCAATGATCAGTCCCTGTCCAAAATACATTTTTTAACATGCTCATAGCTTGAGGGTTAGATGCAGCTAATTTATTAGATAAAACTTCAATAGCTTCATCCATTTGGCTTGCATCATCAAAAGTTTCAGCATATAAACCTTTTTCACGAGCCCATTCAGCAGTGTACCATTCTGTTGCGTTAATTGCCATCATGCTCATTGCCGATGTTCCAACTTTACGTTCAACAGCAGGGCCAACAACAAAAGGTCCAATTCCTACGGCTAATTCACTTAATTTAACTGATGCATGTTTGGTTGCGTAGCAAAAATCTACCGCACTTGCCATTCCAACTCCACCACCAACAGCCTTTCCTTGTACTCGCCCAATAATTAATTTTGGGCATTTACGAGCAGCATTAATAACATTGGCAAATCCAGAAAAGAAAACCTTCCCAGTATCTAAGTCATCAATAGAAATTAGTTCATCAAAGCTAGCTCCAGCACAAAATGCTCTTTCTCCAGCAGATTTTAAGATGATAACTTTTATAGTATTATTAGTTCCTGCCGAAGTAATAGTATCAGCTAATTTATTTAATACTTTCCCTGGTAATGAATTACTTAATGGGTGAAAGAATTCTATAGTTGC
>JAQXDJ010000078.1 GCA_029251425.1 Vicingaceae bacterium | reverse complement strand
ATTTAAAAGAGCTATAGAAGTTTTAACCTCTGCTATTATTTTATGTCATAACCATCCAAGTGGAAGTTTAAAACCAAGTAATGCAGATATACAATTAACTAAAAAATTAAAAGAAGCTGGGACAATGTTAGACATCCCTGTTTTAGATCATTTAATAATTGGCGAAAAGGCTTACTTTAGCTTTGCTGATGAAAGCCTAATGTGATCATGATTTTAGTTTACTCTCATAATTTAACACCTCGCTTAAAATACATTTTTAAAACAATTTTCACGGATATACTTCTTGTAAAGATTGAGTTTACTTCAGACATTCAAGTTTTTGAAAAATATGAGAGCGTGAAAATTAACTATTCTGATTCTGAACTAAATTCAGGAATATTTTTTCAAGCTTCAAAGCTACTTTTTGAAGATACAATTCAACAACAAGAAATAATAGTTAAAGAATTTGAAGGAAGCCCAAGTTTTTTTGAGGTTGACAATCAATCTGCTTTTCCATTCGACCCGTTTGCTGCCAGCTTTTATTTAATTAGCAGGTACGAAGAATATTTACCTCATAAAAAAGATAAGCACGGTAGGTTTTGTATTAAAGAAGCGCTCGCCTATCAATATAATTTTTTAGAGACACCATTGGTTAATATTTGGATAAATAAAATTGTTAACCTAATTGAAAAGGAGCATCCAAACTTTAAATTCCCTCAACGTAACTTTGAATTTTTATCTACTCTAGATATCGACAATGCTTTCGCATATAAGCACAAAGGTTTTACAAGAACAGTTGGGGCATTAACAAAATCTCTTTTTAAGGGTAAACATTTTTCAGATCGATTAAAAGTTATTTTTGGAAATCAAAAAGATCCTTACAATACTTACAACTACCAAAAATTTATTCATAAAAAATATAATATATCCCCTCTCTATTTTTTCCTGTTAGGTGATTATGGAAAGCATGATAAAAATATCTCACATCAAAATAAAAGTTTTCAAAATTTAATCAAATCTATTGCCGTAAAAAACAATGTGGGTATTCATCCTTCATACAAGTCTAATGCTAATGCAAGATTATTAATCAAAGAAAAAAATAGGCTCACTCAAATTACAAGGGGTAACATAAAAAAAAGCCGACAACATTATTTAATGTTAAAATTTCCGGATACCTACAAAGCTTTAATAAAAAGCGGAATTAAGGAAGATTACACAATGGGATTTGCCGAAAAACCCGGTTTTAGGGCGAGTATTTGTTCTCCTTTTTATTTTTATAATTTAAATGAGGAATGTGAAACGGAATTAAAAATATTCCCGTTTGCTGTAATGGAAGCAACATTTAAGTATTATAAAAAAACAAGTCCTGAAAGAACTATTCAAGAAATACTTAGCATTATGCAAATTGTAAAAACAGTTAATGGATCTTTTGTTAGTGTTTGGCATAATGAATCACTTTCTAACGAAGGTATTTGGAAGGGCTGGAAAATAGTTTATGAAAAAATGTTAAAAGAAGCTCAAAACAAAGATTAAGTCAATAATTTTACCTCAACAATTACGCTACAATGAAAGTCATCAACTTAGGAGAAGATAATTCAATTTTCAATCAATTTATTTCTGAAATAAGAAATGTTGATGTACAGAACGATAAAATGCGTTTTAGAAGGAATTGTGAGCGAATGGGAGAGATTATGGCTTATGAGATAAGTAAAACATTTTCTTACAATAAAACAGAAATAACAACTCCTCTAGGTAAAACTGAAATAGGATTAATGAACGAACAACCTGTTTTATCGACAATACTTAGAGCTGGATTAACACTTCACCAAGGTTTATTAAATTATTTTGACAATGCAGACAATGCTTTTGTTTCTGCTTATAGAAAACACCGCAAAGATGGTAGTTTTATAATTGAAGCTGAATATATGGCAAGTCCAAGTATCGACAATCGAACTGTTATTTTATCTGATCCTATGTTAGCAACTGGAGCTTCAATTGTTGAAATTTATAAATTACTATTACAGAAAGGAACTCCTAAGAAACTTCATCTTGCAATTTTAATTGCAAGTAAAGAAGGTTTAGATTATATTGAAAGAAACCTTCCAAAAAACACAACTGTTTGGGTTGGAGCAATTGATGATGAATTAACAGCGCAATCATATATTGTCCCTGGCTTAGGAGATGCAGGGGATTTAGCTTACGGAAATAAAGAATAATGGGATTATCGGAAATATTAGAACTAGCAGGTATATTCCTTTTAGCAGGAAGTAAATTTGCTGTAGCAGTTGGTTTACTAATTTCTCCAGCAACAGATTTTAACTATTTTGAAAGTGTTGCAATGCTACTGTGTGGCGGTTTTACTGGAATTTTATTCTTTTACTACTTTAGTAATTGGATCAATAAAGTTATTGACAAGCTTTTTAAAAAGAATAAGAAGAAAAAAGTTTTTTCTAAAAAAGTAAGACGTTTTATTAATATCAAAAATAAATATGGGTTGATTGGAATTGCTCTAATAACTCCTGTCATCATATCTATTCCAGTTGGAAGTTTTATAGCCTCTCGCTTCTTTGCTAAAAATAAATTTACTTTAATTTTTATGCTAGCTGGAGTTACGTTTTGGGCTTTAACATTGCCCCTTCTTAAGTTAATTTACTAAGAAACGTTTATTCTAAACTTTTCTTGTTAAAAATTACATACCCAAAGTGAAACATAAAGCTCCAGTGCTCATCAAATTTATCATAATAATTAGCATTAAATGCTATTGGACCTAGAGGAGTTATATAAACTGTTGAAGCACTAAATATAAATTGTGTTTCTTTCCAAACACGACCATAAAAAGCTTCATTTTGAATATTTTGTTTTATTTCTTGATGTGGTTTATAAACATAGCCTTCTAATCTAAATTGAAAATTATTAAATGGCTTGTAAATATTTTTAATACCAACTGCGATATAAGAGTGTGCTCTAAAACTTTCCTGAAACAATGTCTTACTCTCTGGTAAAGGTTCGAAAGCTGGGGCAGAAAGCAATGAAGCTGTATAATTTTTAAAAAATGGTTGATTACTATAGACTCCTTCACCAAACACTCCAAAACTTATTTTTTCAGAAACATTCAAATAATTATCATATTTAATTTTGAATTGAACCCAATCTAATATTGTGTCAAAATCATTTTTAATAATAGATGTTGATCCTGGACGTGTTTTTTCATCCCCCTTTATATACCTACCTCCAACTGAAAAGAAACTTCCTTTAGTTGGATATTGTTTTAAATCTAAAGAACTTCTTTCAAAAGCTGCACCTATTGAATAATTTCTAAACATCGTTTTATCTGTTGTGTCTGTAGATAAAAACTGTTTGGTTTGATAGTAGTTGTTTTCTATTTCTCCAACAGTACCATCAATTACTATTTTACCTTTATAAGCAACTGGAAAAGCTAATTCTGATTTAAAATATTGATCGTTAATTACCAAAAAAGAAGGTTTAGTGTCCTCAAAAAATGTAGAAGTACTTTTAAAATAATCCCATCCATCAATTGTAAATGTATTTTTCCAATAAAAAGGAATTGTAAATGGAAAGTCTAATCTAAACCCTCCGGTAACAGAGTTATGTAGCTTACCAAAGTAGCTTTCCGCTAAAAGAGAAACAGCAGTTTTACCAAGAATGTTATATTGTAAGCCTATATAAGCTTCATTAATTGGTCGAGATGAAAAAACACCTCCGAATGACACAAATAAATCTTTTCCTTTCTTGGCTTTTAATTTTAAAGTAAATTTTTGAGTTGCTTTATTCAACTCCGCTTCAGGAAAAAGTCTTTTTATTTTGTCATCAGAAGAAACCTTTATATACTCTGGTTCTATTTCATTTGCGGTTACACTATCTTTTTTAATTCGAATAGATTTCATTACGTACGCATTCTGACTCGATTTCATCCCTTCTACAGATACACCATCAAAAACTAACGCTGGTAAATTATTTTTATAACTTACTCTTTTAGTATTCAAATCTTCTTGAATGATCCTTCTTTGAACTCCTTTTTTAATCTGATTGATTTGCTTTAACGTTGCATTGTAGCCTAT
This sequence comes from Vicingaceae bacterium, assembly GCA_029251425.1. Lineage (GTDB taxonomy): Bacteria > Bacteroidota > Bacteroidia > Flavobacteriales_E > Vicingaceae. Next base: position 10,146 of record JAQXDJ010000078.1, on the reverse strand, counting down.
CTCTATCAATTTTTTATTTTCATCAAAATCAAACAATGAAAAATCTGATGCTTCAGGTTCAATTAAAATAGAAGGAACATTTTCAGGAATACTATATTCCGTATTATCAGCAGCCATTCTCTTAATTTGAGAAACAATATTATCTTCATCAGGTATTTCAAAATTAGATGACACGTTTGATCCTATGATATAATCTGGATTAAAATCATCAATCATAACATCTGCTGGAAAATTATTATACAATCCTCCATCAAACAACAACTTATCTTGATGAGAAACGGGCGTTAAATAAAATGGATAAGACATTGAAGCTCTAACTGCAGTAGCCAATTTACCTTCCTTAAAAACATAAGGTTTTTTAGCAACAATATCAGATGCTACACAACGAAAAGGAATAAATAATTTATCAAAATTATTTTCTGCTGCTGCTGTTGATGGAGCAAAGTATTTCATCAAACCATAATCTAAAGCTGTAGGCGATGTTAAATTCGTAGGAATACTTGTTTCTAATAATTTATCCAACTCTAATTTAAAAGTTATCATAGAAGGATTATCGTTCTTCTCTCTTAAATAATAAACGTATTTATCATCTAAATTTCCTTCTGCCCAATCTTTAAACTGTTGAGAAAGAAATACTTTCTCAATCTCTTCTGGTGAATAACCTGCTGCATATAATCCACCAACTAAAGCTCCCATTGATGTTCCTGTAATATAATCAACAGGTATATTGTTCTCTTCTAAAGCTTTAAGTACACCAATATGAGAAACTGCACTGGCCCCTCCACCACTCAACACTAATCCTACTTTTTGAGTAAATCCAACTCTGGAAAACCCAACTATAATTAGTAATATCAATATGTTTTTAAGTGGTTTGATAAGCTAAAAATATAGAAAATTAACTGATTTCATTGATTAAGCCTTCAAAGTAACTAGGAGCATTTTGTAATCTTGATCCATACCAAGAGAAATACTCTCCATCAACCAACATAATTTTAACATTTAAAAATTGTTTTTGAAAAGCTAATAAGTGCTTTTCTTTAAAAGGAAAAGGTTCTGAAGACAGGAAAATTAAATCCGGATTTAGCACTTTAATTTGAGTTTCAGAAATAGTTGGATAATCCGTTTCATCCTTAATTACGTTCTCAAAACCAGACGATTTTAGCATATCACTAATAAAAGTATTTTGATTAACACTCATATAAGGATCTTGCCAAATAAGATATAACACTTTATTTTTTTTACCAGCAAAAGGAATCAATTTACTAAATCGAATTTTTATTTTTTCAATCATTTTTTCAGACTCATTTAGCTTATCCGTTATCACCCCTATTTGTCCAATCATTTCTAAACTCTTACTTAGATTGGAAATATCACTTGTGTAAACCGGATAACGTTTTTGCAATGCCTTAACTTCAGATTCAGTGTTTTCTTCTTTATTAGCAATAATAAAATCTGGTTTTAAAGCTGCTAACTTTTCGAAATTTACATTTTTTGTTCCTCCTACTCGGTTTTTAGTAGTAAACCATTCATTGGGATGAATACAAAATTTAGTAATCCCAACAACTTCTTTTTCCAAACCTAAACCATATAACAATTCTGTTTGTGATGGTACTAATGAAATAATTCTTTTAGGAGTAGATTTTAATTCAAACTCGTGCCCGATTTGATCTGTATAAAACATTATTTTTTCAAAATTAAAATACGTTTTGTAGCACTGGTAATTTTACACTTTTCACTAATTCGATGTCCTACCAGCCATATAATTTCATTATTAAAACACAGTACTTTTACACAGTTTTTTTCAGCTAATGATATTTTATTGTCAATTAAAAAATCACTCACCTTTTTATTCCCTTTCATTCCTAAAGGACAAAAATAATCTCCATTTCTCCATGTTCTTAGTTGCATCGGAAAACCTAACAAATCAGCATCAAAACAACCAAAATCAGTAGATTTATTAATCTTAAAATCGGAAGTGTTTTCTAGTAATTGATAATCAAAAGGTAATTCTTTAATTGATTTCATTTCAATACTTTCAATATTTTTTTGCTCAAGTTTACCCAAAAACAAATGTGTTCTATCTTTAATTATTTGATGCGTAGTTGAGTTGTAAGTTTTTCCAGACTCTCCATCCAAACCTTTAATAATATCTATAACATCAGTAATGTTAAACTTAAATGGCTTTAATAAATAATAGAGATACGTTTTAAGCGGATTCAATTTTTTTAGCAACTCTATTCTTATTTTAATTCCTTCATTATCTTCAATAAACAATCTACTCTTTTCCTCTTCTATTTTTTGATTTAAAATTATTTCCAATTCAGAAAATTGGTCAGCAGATGTAGTAAGCGTTTCAATCAATGATGGATTAATTTTTTCTAATTCTGGAATAATATTATGTCGAATTAAATTTCTAGTGTATTTAGTATTTGTATTTGATTCATCTTGCCTAAAAGGAAGCTCATTTTCCTTCATATAGTTTTCAATCTCAGTAACATCAAAACAAAGTAAAGGACGAATAATCGCATCTCTTTTATTACTAATTCCATGTAAACCAGCTAAGCCCGTCCCTTTAGTTAGGTTAATTAACATTGTTTCTGCAACATCATTGTTATGATGAGCTGTTCCTATATATTTATAACCGTTTTCTTTTCTAATTTTTTCAAACCAAGAATAGCGTAAATCTCTTGCTGCCATCTGAATAGATATGTTGTTTTCTGCAGCAAATTTTTCAGTTTCAAATAATGTTGAATGAAACGTTATATTTTTTTCTAAACAATATTCTCTAACAAATAATTCATCTTTATTCGCTTCCTCTCCTCTTAATTGAAAATTACAATGTGCCACACCAAACACTAAATTAGCTGCTTCAAATAAGTGTAACATCAACATAGAGTCTTTACCTCCACTAACAGTTAATAAAACTTTATCTGTTTGTTTAAACAGATCGTTTTCTTGATAATATTTTTGAAATTTAGCTAACATTAATTACCTAGTACTTCTAACATGGCTTTTGCCTTTAGTAAACATTCTTCGTATTCTTTTTCAGGGTCAGATAAAGCTGTAATTGCACCGCCTACAATAAACGAAAGGTACTCATCTTTCTGATTATACTGGAGACTTCTAATTACTACATTTAAATCAAAATTACCGTTTGGAGCTACATAACCAACAGTTCCAGCATATAAACCTCGTTTTGTTTCTTCAAATTCCTCAATCAACTCCATTGCCCTAATTTTAGGCGCGCCAGTCATTGACCCCATTGGAAAGGTTGCTTTAATAATTTCATCAAAACTGACCTCCTTTTCAACCTTAGCTGATACGGTTGAAATCATTTGATGCACCTGTGGAAAAGTATAAATTCCACACAACTCATCAACATTTACACTTCCTTTCTTCGCTATTTTAGATAGGTCATTTCTAACCAAATCAACAATCATTACATTTTCGCTACGTTCTTTAACATCATTAAAAAGATGATGCTTTAATTGATTATCCTCCTCTTTATTTCCCCCTCTTTTTATAGTTCCTTTTATTGGCTGAGATATAATTCGTTCCCCAGTTTTTTGTATGAAACGTTCCGGTGTTGCTGATAGTAAATATTTATCATTACATTTTACAAAACAAGAAAAAGGTGTTGGTGATTTTTTATTTAATTCTTGATAGATTAAAATAGGGTCAATTGTTACATTTTCGGCAAAATATTCCTGACAGTAATTCACCTCATAAATATTCCCTAATTGTATGTGTTGTTTAAGCTGTTTTACTTTATTAATATAATTCTCTTTTGTAATTCTTGAATTAATTCCGATAATTCCTATTTCTGTTTGAACAAGCTCAACAACCTCTACTTCTTTAATTATTTTTGCTATATCAATAGCTGAATAAACTAAAGCATTATAATTAATAACTAGTTCTTGTTCGCTAATCTCAAAAAGGATTTCAGGAGTAAACAAATGTTTTTCAGGAAAACTTATTCCATCAAAATTATTTGAGTTTAATTCTTCTATCTTATTTTTATAATCATAAGTTATAAATCCAAATTTCCAATCAGTATCATTTAATTGATTAGTGCTAGAAACTGCTAATAAATTCCTTTTATCCCTTTCATTACTATTTAGAAATACAACATTCTCCTCGTTTTTAAAGTAAGTTAAAAGTTGTTTTTCTAATAAGCTTCTATCTTGTATTGTGCAGCAGAATTGTTCCATTTAATGATTAGGAGTAACCCCTATTATTTCTTTAAAAAGATAAGGCAACTATTTTTTAAGTAAATCTTGCTGAGTAGCAACACTTCTAAAGGCTTCTATTTGATCTAATGTTCCAAGCACAAATATTTTTGTATGCTCTGTCACTTCTGTTTCTGGGGCAGGGTTAATAAGGTATTCACCTTCCTTTGTTCTTAAACCAACAATATTTGCTCCTGATTTATCTTCTATTCCGAGCTCTTTAATAGATCTATTTTTAAACTCATGCGGTAAGTTTTCAAAAGAAATTTCTTCTAAATTAACAGAGCTAGTTCCTTGCCCCATTACATAATCCATAAACTCAATAACATCAGGTTTAATTACCAATGAAGCCATGTGAGCTCCTCCAATTTTATCTGGCATAATTACATTATCTGCTCCAGCTCGTTTCAACTTCTTATCTGTATTTTCTTTGGATGCTCTACTAATAATCAACAAATTAGGATTCATTTCTCTAGCAGTTAATACTACAAAAAGATTATCAGCATCTTTTGGCAAAGTGGTTATCAATGCCTTAGCAGCCATTATTCCTGCCCTTTCTAATGTTTTTTCTAACGTAGCATCACCTTGTACAAAAGGAATTTCGTGCTCTTCTCGTAATTCATTACTAAGTTCTTTATCTTCCTCTATAACAACATAAGCTCTATGGTGAGATTTTAATTCAGTAGCAGCTTGTTTACCATTTCTTCCGTAACCGCAAATAATTGTATGATTTGAAACTTTACTCATTTTTTTATTTATTCTTAAATCTCTAAAATAAATTTTATACTCCCCATTTAGTATGTAATTAGAGATAGATGTAACTGCAAATACAAATGTACTAAAGCTAAAGATAATCAAAAAAGCTGTAAAAATTCGACCCACATCAGATAATGGTCTAACTTCATTAAAACCAACTGTTGAAACAGTAATTACAGTCATGTAAAAAGCTTCACCAAGTGTATAACCCTCAATAATTATAAATCCTGTTATTCCAATAAGAATAATAGTAAGGAGAAGTAATAACGCAATGTAAACCTTCCTAAAATATTTAAAATTAAGTAGTGTATGTGTTAAATATCCCAAACCGACTTTCTTTTTTGAAACTTAAAATATTCTTTATGTTCGAGTACAAACGCCATTATTAAATAAATAAAAATTGGCGAACCAAAGGTTAAAAAAGAGAGGTAAATAAAAGACATACGTATTCTACTCGATTTTAATTGAAGTTTTTCACCCCACCAAGCACAAACACCAAAAGTTTGTCTTTCAAAATATGATAAAATTTTATTAATCACGATTGTAGAATTTTATTACCGATACTGCAAATTAAACATTTTTTTTGAGAACAATAATTATTTTTTAGTTCTATCAATGATTGTGATTCCATAGCATTGGATGACTTAACTCCTAAATCTGCCCAATTTCTAATAATTACATTATTCTCTGTTTTTAAACTCTCCAACAACTTTAATGCTTTTTCAACTAATTGCTCATTCTGTTTTGCTTTTCCATAAACAAAGGTAAACGGAACTATTACATTAATTATTATAGTATTTACAGTAGCTATGCCTATTTTTTTTGAAGTATCATTTTCAACTACCTCTCCAAATTGATAATGTGTATCCCAGTAATCAGAAGCTTTTATATTAAAGAGAGTTTGAAGTTCTTTTGCTGTTTCTGCCTCTATAATTTTAGCAAACAACCTTGTTTGGTTACTTAATAAATTTGCTAATTGGGAAATTCTAATAGTTGGGAAATTGCTAGGGCGTAAACGTAACATTTTCCATACACTCTTATCTAACGGTGTTAAATCAAACTTGGTTTTTAAAAAATGATATTCTTTTTTAAGTATAGTATAATATTCATCTTCAAGATTATTTTCTAAATAACCAGCTTGTCCATATAAAAGTGCTTCTATTGAGAAAATAGTGTGATGCTTCTCAATTATTTTTAAAGCTGTGTTTTGAGCTAATAATTCGAAAGGTAATGCATTTACTTTTAATCCGAAGTACTTAAATAGGTATTCGTAAAATGTTTCTTCCCAATTATTTTTATTGAGTTTTAATGTTGATTGAATTTCTGCTGATTTCCTTTCTAATCGCTCTATTGCTAATCGGTTCAACCATGTATTTATGGTAAAAGTATCTATTGTTTTAATCTGCCTTCCACACGCAATTCCGGAACCCGATTGATGGATAAGTTTATTATGCTTTTTTATTAATGAGTCTTCAATTAAATCTTTTAATTCTAAAGTAGGGATAACATTTCCTTCCTTATCTAAAATTTGTTGATCATTATTGTAAACTACATGCAATACAACATTGTCATAAGCTTTATCTATTTGATGCTTATGTTTTATCCAATCTGATGAATTAACATGCAACTCAATATTTCCAGCCCAAATTGTTTCTCCAACTTCTATTTTCCCATTAAAAAAATCAGGACCTGCATCAGTATTGTGCAAACCAAAATTGATTAGTTTAATAACTTCTCCATTAGATGTAACTAAGTTAGAAGTATTAAAAAGCTTATACTTCCAGATGTAATGTAGAAAATCTTCTTTCAATTTTCACTCAAAATCTTCAGGACTAACTGAATCACCAGATTGTGGTCTTCGAGCTTGCTTACTTTTCATACTCGCCTTTGCTATATCTGTAGGTGTAGTAGTTTTAGTAATTGTATCCGCAGATAATAAGCTTGATTGAATTTGAGTTTGTAAATCTCCAACACTACTTGGCGAATAAGGCATAAAAATAGTGTTTACTCCATCTTCAGCTAAACGACTAATCGTATCATAGTGTTGAGTCATAAATAACATATTCATTACCTCACGTCCAGTAACACCGTCTTCCATAGCGCCCCTTACTTCTTCAACTGAATTTTTTAGTCCATTTGCTATTGCAACTCTCTGGTCAGCAATACCTTGCCCTTGTAGTTTTTTACTGGTTGCTTCTGCTTCTGCTGCTGCAACAACCTTAATTTTATCTGCTTCAGCATATTCTTTAGCAGCTTCTTTCATTCTTTTTGCTGCGTTAATTTCATTCATCGCATGCTTCACTTTTGCATCCGGATCAATATCTGTAATTAAAGCTTTTACAATAGCAAATCCGTATTCTTCAATTGTTTCAGACAGTTCTGTTTGAACAGCTTTTGCAATTTTATCTTTTTCACTAAATACATCATCTAACAACATGTTTGGAACTTCAGAACGAATAGAATCAAACACATAAGATTGTATCTGGCGAGCCGGATTATCAAACTTGTAAAAAGATTGCCTTATTCCTTCATTACTCTCAACAACATAATACTGTACAGAAACAATCATTCGAACAAAAACATCATCTTTTGTCTTTGTTTCAACTTCCACAGGTAATTCCATTACCCTTAAATTAACTGTACCCGACTTTTTATCTATAATCGGAATTTTTAGATTAAATCCTGAACTCGCTATTCTATGAAATTTTCCTAAACGTTCAATTACAACAGCAGTTTTTTGTTTTACAATAAAGAATAATCCGAATACAAATAGTAATGTTAAAACTCCAAGTATTATTTTAAAGATAAAGTATGGTCCCATGTTTTGATAAGTGTTTTTTAGTGAATAAATATTATTGAAATCTATTTTAAGAATTCTTCCAACAAGATAGCCATTTCTTTTTGAATTTGCAATGCTGAATTTCGAGCAGCTTCGGCAAAATTTTCATCATTAGCTGCATAAATAATTCCTCTTGAAGAATTAACTAATAAGCCACAGTCTTTATTCATACCATACTTACAAACTTCAGCTAATGAACCTCCTTGCGCACCAACTCCTGGAACTAACAAAAAACTATCTGGGACAACTGCTCTTATTTCTTTAAACATTTCTGGACGAGTAGCTCCAACAACGTACATTAAATTTTCAGCATCACCCCATTTTTTCGATTGCTTCAATACTTTTTCGAACAGTTTATCTTCTCCATTATCAAAAAATTGAAAATCATCTGCTCCTTTATTAGATGTTAATGCTAAAAGAATTACCCATTTATTTTCAATCTCTAAAAAAGGCTCTACAGAATCACTCCCCATATAAGGAGCAACAGTAACCGAATCAAAATTTAAAGTTTCTAAAAATGCTTTTGCATACATTTTGGAAGTGTTTCCAATGTCTCCTCGCTTTGCATCAGCAATGGTAAATATGTCTTTAGGAATATAATCGATCGTTTTCTGCAGTGATTCCCAACCTTTAGCTCCTAAACTTTCATAAAAAGCAGTATTGGGCTTATATGCTACACATAAATCTTTGGTAGCATCAATAATTTGTTTGTTAAATTCAAATATTGGATCTTCTTCTTTTAATAAATGTTTTGGAATTTTAGTAATATCGGCATCTAAGCCAACACATAAAAAAGATTGTTTTTGTTTTATTTGGTCAATCAGCTGCTTTCTATTCATCTTATTATTCTATTTTTTTATAATCTCGCATTTGTTTACTCGGCTCAATAATCGTATAATTCTTCCATAAATCATCACTAAATTGATCTACATAAACTGTTTTAAAATTAGGCTTTTGCTTAAAGTTATTAAACACTTTTGGAGCTATTTTTTCGCTACTAATCACCAAAATTTCAAATGAATTGACCTCAGTAACTTTCATATCTAATCGCACCTTTATTTCATTCAATTTCTTATCTACTAAAAAGCGTTTTTTCTTTTTTAACAATGATAAATTTCTATCGAAAGATACTTTAGTACCGGCTTTTTGGGAGTAATACTTTAAATGATAAGTTTCGTCTATTTTTTCAAAATAAATATTTACTTCAGAAACATTTTCGGTATAACCGACTCCAAACATCTTAATATTAGTACCAGTCTTGCCATCTGCATAATTATAATTTGCTTTTATTAAAGCATAAGTATCCATTGCTATATAGAGACGGCCTTCATATTCACCTTTATTTTTAGGTGTAAAATCAATTACATAAACCTTTTCTCCATTAATTTGAGTACCAAAAACTAACTCATAATTATACCTATTGGTATTATGTAAAAACTCCCATTTCTTTTTATTTTGAAATCTGTTTTCAAACAATCCATTTAGCCGTTTTGCATAATAATAGCTCTTCATCTTTTCATTTCTATGCTCAATAAGTGAATCTTTTGCTTCTTCTGTTTCATCTTCTACATCAACTTTTCCTCCAATAATTCCAGACTTAATTTTCCAATATTCGTTTTCTTTAGTGTTCTTAAACATTTTTTCGAACATATCTTCTAATTGATTAATATCTGCCAAATCTTTATCTTTTAGACGAACCTCTTTAATCGGGTCTAATTTAAGGGTGTCTTTAGAATTAGTTGATAAATAAGCGTTTCCTAAAAAATCTGTATAAGAAATTGAATGTCTTGGTAGTTTTTTCTCTACCATCTTGGTCATCTTCTCACTCAATTGTTCAAATGAACTTTTTTTAAATTTAATATCTATACTATTTATATCAGAAACATATCTATTTCGGGTAAATACTTGATTTTTTTCATATGACTTTTTATAATTCCTACCTGTATTTGGAAGCACCATTTTCACGATGTCTTCTGCATTTTTATTGTCAGCGAAAACAAAAAATTCATTTAAGCTAAATGTTTCTGAGGTCAAGTAAATAGTAGCATTTTTAGCAAATTCTTCAATACTAATTTTTTTTGTTTTATATCCAACAAAATAAAAACTAAGTGTATCGACTAATTTAAGCTCATGACTAGTTATAGTAAACTTTCCGTTCTCATTAGTTACTGCACCATTTTGAGTTCCTAAAACAGCAACATGGGCAAAAGCTAAAGGCTCATTCGTTTTGTCATCTAATAGCTTTCCTGCATATTTAAAAACGGGAGTGTTTTTTTTTGTCTCATTTTGTGCATAAAACACAATACTAGAAAATAGACAAAT
>JAQXDJ010000071.1 GCA_029251425.1 Vicingaceae bacterium | reverse complement strand
AAAAAACCCGTCTGATTTACTCAGACGGGTTTTGAAATATTATTAGTTATACATATATCATCTCCTGTTCGCCTGAGGGCAAATATGAAAATGATGATGATGTAGTTGATTAAAAGTCATTTTGTTTCTTAATGTTTGGCAAATTTACAATTTTATTTTAATATACAATATTAAATTTTGTTTATTATTTTTTCATAGGCCAAACGCTCTCCCCCACGCTCTAATTTGATAACACCACAATACTCGTAACCTCTTTTTTTTAGCATGTGCTGCATCCTCATATTTTCAGAATGTGTGTCTATTCTCATAGATGTAACCCCTAATTCTTTTAACTTGTTTTCACATTCAGAAAAAACAAATTTTGCTAAACCTAATTTACGATAATCATCTCCTACTGCTAAACGGTGTATAACTCCGTACTTTGTACCCTCAAGAGTTATCCAATTTCCATCTATTTTTTTGTAGGTTGGTTCTGTTTTGGTTGTAAAAACGGTTGTTCCAATAATTATATTTTTTTCATTTAAAACAATATAGCTGTCATTTTGTTTAATGTCTAATTCAATTTGATTTTGATCTGGGTAGCCATCTTGCCATTGATCAATATTTAGTCGAGCTAAATAACTTTGAGCATCTTTAACAATTTCCATAATTCTTGGAATGTTTTCTATGTTAGATTTTTGTAAATTCATACTAAAATTATTCATTTAAATTATTTGCAGTTTTTCTATAATGTTCCATTAATTCGAGCAATTCATCTGCTTTAATATCAAGTATTGATGTTGGGAAAAATATAAAAGTCCCTAGATTTTTAATGTTTTCGTTATAAAGTTTTCTTTTTACATCACTCATATCCTGTTTTTTGAGTACTTCTTCAGGATGCGATACAAAAATTAATAGCTGATCAAAACCTACACTAGAACCTAAGCTACTGTATTCAATATCACTCCACAATAACGATATTTTCATGTCGGGCATATTAATATTTACTCCCTTTATGTCTAATTGAACTAGACTATTGGCTTGAAACCTAGTTTTATTAATGGAATAAAAACCATATCCTCCTCCTATTAATATTACTCCACCTAAGAAGTATATTCCAAAGTAAATTAAAATACCACCAACTATAGTAAATGAAGCAGTACTGATAAGCGCTATTATTTGATTACCTTTATTTCCTTCAATATTAATTACCTCTAAAAATGATTTCATATCTTACATAATTACTTAAAAATCAATAAAAAGTGAATTGATTTTTCTAAAATAAGTAGATAAGTCCCTTTTTTTATTATAAATTCAACTTTCATTAAAACAGATATTATGATTTCAATAGTTTGGAGAGGCGCTGGTATATTGGTGCCAATTTTATTTTTTGCAAGTGGTTTTATTATGAGTTATTGGTATGATGATGTTACCTTAGGGAACACAGCGTATTTAAAATGGACTTTATTATGGCCCGGAATACTGTTAACGTTAATTGGTCTATTTGTGTTACCAATTTCAAAAGATCCTGAGACAGGAAAAACAAAATATGTTGGTAATCATGACTTGTTTTGGATACCAATGATTGTTTGGGGAGTACTATTTTTAGGTATCAGTATCAATTTTTTTGCAACAAGTACTACTGAAGTAGAAGATGTTGAATACGAAGAGACATATGAGGAATCTAATCTTGAAGATGATAACTCTACAGCTTCTTACCCAATGAATGAAAAAGGAATTGCTGAAGATGAACGTTCGATTAGAATATATAACCCGACTGATGAGGCAATAACTATTTACATTTATGCTCCTGGTGATGGAGATAATGCTCTTTCTGGTGAAGTTCCTCCGAAAGACAATATTTTTATTGCACTTAAAGCAGGAGATCATGTTGTACAGTTTGATAATACGAAGAAAGAGTTTTCAGTAACTGCCTCAACAACAAGAGAAAATTATGACACTGATGATGTATGGGTTGTTTTAGCTGACAATATGGACTTTTTATTAGTTGATGTTAATGCAGCTTGTAAAGATGGAATAACTAAGTCGGTTTTAAAAGAAACGGATTGGTCAGAAAAAGTACACAACCGTTACAATGGAACAGAAGCCATTTTTATGGATGTAAAACAAACTGAAGGAGTTTATTTTGATATTAGAAAACCATACTACAACTTACCTTTAACACATGCGCCTAACGAACAAGTTTATTCAATTATACCAATAGGTTCAGATGTAGAGGCTACTGATGAATTTATAGAAGAGTTCTTAATAAGTATCTGTTGGAAAACGGAAGGTGTAACAATACACTAAGATTTACTTTGTTGGAAAGAGGGTTCTTTAATCGGACTCTCTTTCTAATAAAACAGCTTCATCACCAACACTAACAACTCCTTCTTCAACCATTTTACAAGTAACTCCTCCTCGCCAATTTGGCACTAATACATTTGTTAAACCCAATGTTTGTTCGTCCATTCTATTGCAAGGGACTAATTCTCCGGTAATTTCTAGTAAACAAGTTCCAATTTTCAATAAAGTTCCTTTTGTGTTTTCAAATTTAATTCCTGAAACCAAAAAATTAGCTCTTCTGGTTGTCCATGGAATTGTCTGATTTAATTCAGAACAAGCTCTCTCCCATCCTTCTAGCCCCAAAACAGTAACTTGTCTATTACCTTTTTTTAAGCCTCTAGAGTCATCTCCAACACCTGTATTAAATAATACCTTAGCTGAATTACAAACATCCATTGAAGCTTTTGTTTTAACTCTTGTTGCAATACCTAAAACTTTTCCCATAGAACAAAACTAACAATAAAACACGTTGATAATCGTTGTTAAATTATTCAAAGACATTTTTTAACTAACTCTACCTTCTATGAAAACCTACCTATTTCTATGCACTTTTATTTATGCTATTTTTAATCTTAATGCTCAACAATCAACAATTGTTTTTGATCATTATAAAGGCTTAAATAACTCTAAAAAAGAAGTGTTATCTGTTGTTTATCATCAAATGAAAAGCTTAAAGTATCATTATTTTAATTTGGTGAGTAAAGAGGAAAGAATAAAATACAACAACTCACAACTCTTACAAAAAGCTAAAGCGAGAGCTACAGTTATTACTGAATATTATAAAACGGAACAAAATGTTTCTCCTGATAAT
>JAQXDJ010000059.1 GCA_029251425.1 Vicingaceae bacterium | reverse complement strand
ATTATCATATATCCAATATATGTGCTAATGAGAATCCCTATAAAAACCCAGAAGTGTTTTCTGAATAGAAATCCAAAGAGAATAAATATAAGGTAGAACTGTTCTTCAACGGCAATTGACCATAAAAATTTTAGTGCAAAAATTGAGTCGCTAAAATCATAGTTTGATAAAAAAAGCCAATAGAGATATTTATTGTTAGGTAGTGTAATGTTAGTGTTGGTTAAGAGGGGTAAAATGATTAAAGAAAAAATAACAACTAAAAAGTATAGCGGGAAAATCCGTAAGCTTCGTCTAATAAAAAATTTTTTTCTTGAAAAGCTATTTGTTTGCTGTAGTTCTATAAATACAAGATAAGTTAAAAGGAAGCTAGAAAGTACAAAAAAGAAATCTACACCTAAATAACCTTTAGGTAGAAGTTCTGTTGAGTGAAATATGAAAATGCTGAGAAAAGCAAAAAATCTCAAGCTGTCTAACCCAGCAATTTTTGTTGTGTTTTTTCTCATTTAGCCAAATGTAATAAAAAAGTGATTAGTAATAGGCTAATAAGCAACCTCCTTTAGTGAAATACCGTTTTATTAATAATAAAAAAAAACTTATTTTTATCAGATGAGGATTACTCTGTTTTTCATATTGTTTATGTGTTTTTCTTTTGCGAAAGGGCAACATGAGAAAATTAATTTTGCACTAAAGTTAGAGTTAGAGAAACATTTAGATAGCGATGAATTATTCCCGTTATTTGTTTTAGGAGATCCTGTAAAAATAAAAAACGAAGTAATAAAACTTAAAGGTGAAATTATTAGATCAACAGGGAGTATTGTTCAGGTTAAGCTGCCTATAAACACAATCTCTACTTTTTCTAAAAACACTTTTGTTCAAAGTCTTCCTTATTCTTTCTCAAAGGGAAAGGCATTAAATGATACAATGCTTATTCATAATAATGTAGTTCCAATTCATAATGGAGATATTCCTTTGTTGAGTTCTTATACAGGTAAAGGTGTAGTTTATGGAATTATTGATACAGGTGTAGATCCTGATCATTTAGATTTTAAAGATGCTAATGGTAAGACAAGAATTTATAGAGCTTTGGATCAGGTTACTGGAGATATCTGTGATTCTGCTGCTATTAATAATGGTACATGCACTGTAAATGACGCTAGTGGAGTTGGACATGGTACGCATGTGGCTGGAATTTCTGTAGGGAATGGTTTAGCAATTAATATGTTTAAAGGTGTTGCTCCAGAAGCTACTATTGTTACCGTTAAAAGTGATTTTAATGCCCCTAATTGGTTAACAACTGTTGTTGATGCTGTTGATTATATATATACTGTTGCAGATTCACTTAACATGCCATGTGTTATTAATGCTAGTATTGGAGATTATTTTGGTTCACACGATGGTACTGACCCTGCAGCATTATTAATTGATAGTATAATTAATTATAAAGAGGGAAGAGCATTTGTATGTGCAGGAGGTAATGCTGGATTTTTTAAATGGCATGTAGAACAAACAGTTACAGTTGATACTTCTTTTTCATGGTTAAAAGCTAATCCTACTTCAGGTGATGTTTTTTTTGAGGTATGGTCAGATACATTAGATTTTGATAATGTTGATTATGCTTTTGGAGCAAACCTTCCTTCAGGTTCTTTTGCGGAAAGAGGTAGAACTCCTTTTTTTAATATTCAAAATAGATTAGGCTATAATGTCGATTCAATTATGAATGGAAGTAGTGTTTTAGCTATTGTTGAAACCTATGCAGAATTGCAAGATGATAAGTATTTGTTGCAAGTGTTTTTAGATAATCCTGACTCTAATACTTATAATTTTAGTATGTTGAGTACAGGGAATGGGAAATATGATTTTTGGTCAACTAGATTGTTAGGAACATCAGATGTAGTTGAAACAGGACTTCCAACATTAGCGCAATACCCAGCAATAGCTTTTTATACTTTACCCGATTCTAATCAAACAATTGTAAGTAGCTTTAGTTGTTTGCCTTCAATATTGACGGTTGCTAACTTTGAAAATAGAAAGACTTACCTAGATGTTGATACTATGGAGATTTTAAATTCAGCTACAGCTGGAGAAATTGCAAACTCATCCAGTTTGGGACCCGATAGAAGAGGTAACGTGAAACCAGATATTGGTGCGACAGGTAACTTTACTTTAGGACCTGCACCAGCATCTGTAATAGCAGCTGGTTTGGCATCAACTCCAGTAAATAGATCAAGGGTTGCAATAGGTGGTAAACATAGGATAAACGGAGGTACTTCAATGGCTTCTCCGGTTGTGGCAGGTATTGTAGCACTTTATTTAGAGAAATGTCCAACATCAACTATGGCGGAAATTAAGGCAGCCGTAATAGGGACTGCAAGGCAAGATGGTTTTACTGGAGCTCTCCCAAATTCTTCCTTTGGGTATGGAAAAGTAGATGCTTTTGCAGTATTAAATAATTCTAATTATAACGTGTCTATTGGTTCTGATAAAAATGTTTGTGATGGAGACAGTGTGCAGGTAATTTCGCCTAATTATTCGTCTTATAATTGGTCAACTGGAGATACTGTTCAAAGCCTTTATTTTGATTCAACAGCTACAGACATTTATTTGGAAGTAACTAACACTAGTGGATGTCTTTCAAGATCTGACACTGTTAACATAATATGGAGAGCCTTACCTATAAAACCAACGGTATTGGTCGTGGGTAATGATACTTTACTTTATGGTACTAATTTAAACTTACAGTGGTATTATAACTCAAATGCTTTATCTGGAGAAAATGATACGCTTCATTTTGCACAAAATAATGGTGATTATTATGTTGAGGTAGCCGATATGTTTGGTTGTTCTGAGGTTTCTGATACAGTTGCATTAACTACAGTTGGTGTAGAGGAAAATGTAAACAATTCTTTTTCTATTTATCCAAATCCCTCTAAAGGTAACCTTTTAGTGAAAATGTTTAATAACCAATTTCAATCATTGCGAGTTATTAACCTATTAGGAGAAGTATTAGTTGACAGAAATATAGAGCGTAATGAAAATGAAATTGAATTAAAACTAGATGGATTTGCTGAAGGAGTTTATTATGTTCAATTAAACTCTGCCGAAGGAAAATACCTTCAAAAGCTTATTTTGTTACGTTAGTCAAATCCTTTAGCTACACTATATTTATTATACTTACCTTCGTTTTATGATTCGGATATTAAAACAGACAAGTACTTTTATTATTGTTTTTATGTTGCTCGTTCAGGCAGCTTTTTCACAAAAAACAGATAATACACTTCCTAAAACTATTGTTTTTAAAATTAAAGAAGAGAACAGGTTAAGTTGCTCATCAACCGAAATATCTATTCCTGAATTAAATGTTGTTTTTTCTTCAGTTGGTGTTTCTAAATTAGAGAAAATTTTCCCTAACAAATTAAAAGAAGAGAGAAGTGGAAAAGTTGATTTGTCATTAATATATGAATTAAAATATGCTAATGATTTTGAAGTGGAAGAGGTGATTAGAATGTTAAAAAAACTCGATGTAGCTAAATATGTTGAGCCATATTATATTCCTGAATTAACTTACACGCCAAATGATACTTTATTTTCGAGTCAGTATTATATTAGTTTAATTGAGGCAAATAATGCTTGGGATGTTAATGATGGAGATACAAATATAGTAGTGGGTATTACTGATACGGGATGGGAGCCAACGCATCCGGATTTATTACCAAATGTTAAAATAAACTATAACGACCCTGTAAATGGAGTTGATGATGACGGAGATGGTTTTATTGACAATCACATGGGCTGGGATTTAGGAAGTGATGATAATGATGCAACATTCGAATCTGCTTTTCATGGGGTAAGTGTTACTGGCCTAGCTACTGCCACTCCAGATAATACTGCAGGTATAGCTGGTGTTGGTTTTAATACACGATTCTTACCTGTAAAAATTTCTAATAATGTAGGTGTACTAACACAGGCATATCAAGGGATAGTTTATGCGGCCGATCATGGTTGTTTTATTATTAATTGTTCTTGGGGAAGCTTTAGTTATTCTCAATTTGGGCAAGATATTGTTGATTATGCTACTATAAACAAAGGGTGTTTAGTAGTTGGAGCTGTTGGAAATGATAATATAGAATCCACTTTTTACCCTGCCGGATATAAAGGAGTGTTGAGTGTTGCCAATAGTAATGAGACTGATTTAAAATCTGCTAGCTCTAATTATGGTTACTATGTAGATGTATCAGCACCTGGAGAAAACTTATGGACAACATATCCTAATGGTTCTTTTGGTCAAAATGGAGGAACTTCAATGGCTGCTCCAATTGTATCTGGAGGTGCAGCATTATTGAAAGCTCAATTCCCAGCATATAATAATTATCAAATTGCAGCTTTGTTACAAACTACTGCGGATGATTTAAACCCTAATAACCCAAACTATATTGATAAAATAGGAAGCGGAAGAATTAATTTATTTACAGGTGTAAATGCAACAAGCCCTATTTTTGCTGCGCTGGTTAATGATTCAGTAATAGATAATAATGATAATAATTTTTTCTTTGGAGACACTTTAAGTATAGAGGTCTTTTTTGAAAACTATTTAGACCCTATTGCAGCTTCTACAGTTGTATTATCTACTACTTCACCATTTGTAAATATTATTGATGGTGTAACAAATTTACCTGCTATGAATACAATGGCTTCAGCTTCAAATAATACTGATCCGTTCAAAGTTGAAGTATTAAATGGAGCTTCTTTAAATGAAGAGGTTGTTTTTAAAGCTGTAATTACAAGTGGAGGATTTACCAATAACGAATACTTTACAGTTACTTTAAACCCTGACTATATAAATTTAGCAGAAAACTTAGTTGCAACTACTATTACAAGTAATGGTAGAATTGGTTTTACAGACCAATCGAATACAAAGGGTTTAGGTTTTGAATATGATGGTAATCAATTATTATATGAAGCAGGATTAATGATTGGAAAATCTTCATCTAGGGTTTCTGATGGTGTAAGAGGAGAAGTGTTACAGGACGATGATTTTGCTTTTGATCAAAATGTTAGAAAGAATCCTCCGTTTGTTTCAGCGTTAGATTTATATGGGAATTTTGGAGATTACCATTTGTCAAATAATGTTGATGTTTTTGTTAAACAATTCTCTTATGCTTATCCTGGAGATAAATATGTGATTGTGGTTTATAACATTTCAATAGTTGGATTTAAACCAATAACTAATATACATGCAGGTATTTTTGCCGATTGGGATATTGATTTAGCTGCTTTAAATAAGTCAGGTTATGATACTGCTCGAAAATTAGGTTATGTAAAATCTTTAGGGAATGATACTCTGTATGCTGGAATAAAATTGCTGTCACCTGATGCAGCCAATAATTATTCGATAGATTTAGATGGTGCAGGAGGTGTTAACCCTAATAATGGAGGGTTTACTACCGATGAGAAATTTACAACCCTATCTACTTCAAGAAATTTTGCAGGAGGAACTTCTGGAGCTGATGTGGCTCATGTGTTATCTGCTAATAGCTTTAATTTAAATTATGGAGAACAAAAAACAATAGCTTTTGCAATATTGGCTGGAGATAGTTTGTTGGACTTACAAAATAGTGCTGATGCTGCACAAATTCGATATGATAATGATGCTTTAACTATTGAAGAAGTTGAGGTAGTTAATTCTATTAACATTTATCCTAATCCTTCAACAGGTGTATTTAGTATTAAAAGTGAGGAAGAAATAGAAAAAGTAGTGATAACAAATGTTGTAGGAGAGGTGGTGTTAACTACCAATTTAAAACAGCTAGATATTACAAGCCAACCTAATGGTATCTATTTTGTTGAGGTGTTTACTGAAAATACTCGTTATTCTGAGAAAGTAGTATTGTTGAGATAGGTGAGTCTTTTATTTTTCGTTTAGCAGAAAACCCGCATTATGTATAGCCATTGTTATGCACTTTTTTTATTTTTCACAGTTCTCCTTTATCAATTGGGAAGTATTAGGGTCACCCATCTGTTTTGCTAATTCAAAGTCAGAACAAGCTTCTGCAAGTTCATTTAAATTCAATTTTGCAAGTCCTAAAAATCGTCTGAGTTCTCCTGCTTTTGGGTCAAGAACAACGCATTGTTCAAAGTCAGACTTTGCTTCTTTAAATTTACTTATCTGCATTTCAGTAATTCCTCTATTTACAAAAGCACTAATGTAACTTGGATTCAATTCTATGGCTTTAGAATAGTCGTCTATGGCTAACTGATGATTTTGTAATGTCTGGTTTAAATAAGCTCTGTTATTATAAGTCATAGCATCATTAGTGTCGAGTTGTATTGCTTTATTGTATGCATCTATTGCTTCCTGAGCATTTTTTGACTGCATTTGGAAGTAACCTATTTTTTTAAAAGCGA
>JAQXDJ010000324.1 GCA_029251425.1 Vicingaceae bacterium | reverse complement strand
TAAGGTTTTAGTGTGTGTTTTAAAAGCTTTAATGGTAGTAAATATATTTCCCAAAATAGGAAAAACCTTTTCTTTTTAATACAAATCATTTAACTGATAATTATTAGTTGTCACGTTATAAGCAATTTAACATTTTTGGAATAATTTGCGATAGATTAAAATTAGATTATTATAAATAAGATATGGAATATTTAGAAATCATTTATCAAATAACCCAATTACTACTTCTGGTATGGTTTGGGTTTTGTGTTATATATATAACTGTATTAGCAATTTCTGGGATATTTTTTAAACAAAGTAATGTTAAAAAGAATAGTCGCCCATTACCAAAAGTGGCTTTATTAATTCCTGCCTATAAAGAAAATGAAGTAATTATTCATACAGCAAAAGAAGCTCTAAAACAAGATTATGGTAATTATGATGTAGTGGTAATTGCTGATTCATTAGAAACTGAAACTTTGACTATCTTAAAATCTTTAGAAATTATTGTTATTGAAGTTTCATTTGAAAAAAGCACCAAAGCCAAAGCATTAAATATAACGATGGCTAAATTGAAAGAAGAATATCAGCTAGTTGTTGTTTTAGATGCGGATAATATAATGAGCGAAGATGTATTAAGCATTTTTGCACAAAAATATTCTGATGGCTACAATGTAATTCAAGGGCATCGAACTGCAAAAAATCAAGAGACAGGCTTTTCAATGCTTGACGCTATAAGTGAGGAAATGAATAATCACTTGTATTGTAGAGGGACTCAAACAGTTGGTTTAACTTCTCGTTTAATAGGTTCTGGAATGGCTTTCGATTATAAGATGTTTAAGAATTTAATGAAAGATATTGATGCCGTTGGAGGTTTTGATAAGGTGCTTGAATTAGAATTAGTAGATTCTGGTAATCCAATTCATTATGTAGAATCAGCATATATTTATGATGAGAAAGTAAGTCAATCAGCTGTTTTTTCTAATCAAAGGACAAGGTGGATTTCTGCGCAATTTTATTACCTTAAAAAATATTTCTGGGGATCAGTTGCCAAACTTTTAAAAGGTAATGTAAATTATTTTATGAAAGCAGCACAACTATTTTTTCCACCAAGAATGCTTTTCCCAGTATTGCTTTTTATCTTATTTACAGTTGCAGTTATTGTTAAAAACCCATTGTTTATTTTGATCTGGGGAGCTTCATTCGCTTTAATTGTATTTTCTTACAGTATTGCTATTCCGAAAAAATTATGGACAAAGGAATTATTAATGGCAATTCTCTCTTTGCCTAAAGCAATTTTTGTAATGATGTTAGCTATTTTCAATTTAAAAGGAGCCAATGATCAATTTATTCATACTCCCCATACAATTAAAAGATCACAAATTAAAAGTAATGTTTAACCTTAATATTTTAAGATTATGAAATTTATAAATAAAACAAGTTATGCCAGAGAAGAAGACTTAAAGAGATTAAAATTTATTCAATCAGCAATTTTAAGGTTAAATAATCCATATGCAAAAGTGTTGG
>JAQXDJ010000032.1 GCA_029251425.1 Vicingaceae bacterium | reverse complement strand
AATCTGATCTAACTATTTTTTAAATTATGGAAATAGCAATTTTAATTATCATTTCTTTAGGAGCGAGTTGGCTCACTTTTTTCTGCGGCTTTGGGTTAGGAACAATGCTAACCCCTGTTTTTTATATGCTATTTAAAGATTTAGAAATCGCTATTGCAGCCACGACCGTAGTCCATTTTTTAAACAACGTGTTTAAATTCATACTCATGAAAAAAAGTGTGAATTGGAAAGTAGCTATCCCATTTGGTCTAGCGGCAATTCCTGCAGCATTTATTGGAGCTAGTTTACTCATTAACTACAATGATTTTTCTGTTCTCAAATACTCTATTTTTGGAGGTACTCAAGAGATTTTTGCTCTAAATCTGGCATTTGGCCTTATACTTATTGGTTTTGCACTCATAGAACTAATAGCGTCTTGGTCTCTTGCTTTTTCAAAACAAAAACTGTGGATTGGTGGAGCTATTAGCGGATTTTTTGGAGGACTTTCAGGACATCAAGGAGCATTGAGAACTGCATTTTTAGTGAAGTACCAATTAAAAAAAGAAGTATTCATAGCAACTGGTATTGTTGTAGCTTTAACTATAGACATTGTTAGATCATCTGTATATTTTACCAATTTAGATATTGAATTTTCCGATAAATGGATCTACATCTTAATATCTCTCATGGCAGCATTAGTTGGTGCAATAAGTGGAAAATACTTCCTTAAAAAAATCAAACTTAACACATTAAACAATATTGTTTCAATTGCCATGTTACTATTTGGTATAACTTTAGCTCTGGGATTTATCAACAAATAATGAAAGACGAACTTAGAAAAAAATACAAATCATTACGTAAAGATCTTTCTGAAGATCAAAAGAGGGACTTTTCTAAGCAAATTTTTGAATCTTGTATCTCGAAATTCAATCTAGAAAATAAGAACATAAGTATATTTATTCCTATTGAAAAATTTAATGAAGTTGACACTTGGAATTTTTTACACGAATTGAAGGCACAATATTTTTTACCTATCGTTCAAAATAAAGAACTAAAACATGTGCAGTACGAAAATAAAGCCCAACTTAAATTATCGGATTGGGGAATATTAGAACCTACTCATGGTGTTGAATTTATGCCATCAAAATTCGATTATGTAATTGTTCCACTGCTCGCCTATGACACAATCGGTAACCGAATTGGATACGGAGCAGGGTTCTATGATAGCTTTTTAAAAGACTGCCAAACTCACTGTAAATTTATTGGGGTGAGCTTCTTTGAACCAGAAACAATTTTAATCGAAACCTACCCTTCTGACATCCCACTAGACTACTGCGTTACGCCTAGTGAAATTCACCATTTTTAAATATGCAAGGTGCCCGACATTTACTCATTTTGCTATTTGTCCCAACCATTTTAATGACTATTTTTGTTCTAGAAAGTGCGATATTAGCCATAGTGGAAATAATAATTTTAATTGGTTTGATTATTGTAATCTTTAAAAAGAAGTCTTAATTTTAACGCACTAACTAAAAACAAAATAATGAAATTACTAATCAC
>JAQXDJ010000460.1 GCA_029251425.1 Vicingaceae bacterium | reverse complement strand
TACTTCCTTTTTCTAGGATAGGAAACTTTATTGTTTGAATAATATTATCTCTACTCAACAGAACTGATACTTCATCACCAACTTTCTTAGCATCAATAAAATCTTGAATATTTCCATTAACTCTGTATCCATCAATTGCTAATATTTCATCATTAACATTCAGTCCACCTTTATAAGCAGAAGAACCTCTGTAAACTCTTCTGATTTTATTGTTACGTTCAGAAATTCCTAAGCTTGGATCTTTATTAACAACAGTTTCTACAGTAAAGCCTGCGTAACCGAAAAGTGTTTCATAATCAAAAGTCTCAGTTCCATTTATGTACTTAGCATAAAAATCATCTAATTTTAATCCAGAAACTTGCTCCAATGATTTTTGCATTTCTGCAGGAGTAAACCCTCTGTCTAATTTTTTGTAAAACTCTTTGTATAAATGCTGCATTAAATTATCCAAATTCTTTTTACCTTTTGAATTATTTATAATCATTAAATCTAACATGTTAGCAACAACGCTTCCTTTAGAATAATAAGAGATAGTTGTGTTGTAACTATTTTCATTTGAACGGTAGGCCTTAATCCAAGCGTCAAAGCTAGAATGCGCAACTGGTTGAACTTTGTTTCCTGGTTGGTTTTCTATATTACTGATAGCTCCTTGAAATTTTCTTACTATCGTTTCCTCATCATAAATTCCTGCTCTATACAATAACAATTCATCATAGTAACTTGTAAAACCTTCCATAACCCATAAAAGGCTTGTGTAGTTTTCATTGTTATAATCAAAAGGACCTAATTCAATTGGCCTAACTCTTTTAACATTCCAAAGGTGGAAATATTCATGAGCTACTAAACTTAAAAAACCTTTATAAGCAGAACCTTCGTAAGTCCAACGGTTTACTTCTAAAGTTGTAGAACTTAAATGCTCTAAACCACCACTTGCGTGTGTTATGTTGTGGATGATAAACGTGTATTCTTTGTTAGGATTTTCTCCAAAAACATCAGTACAGGCCTGAGTAATTTTTGCCATATCTACTTTTAATTTTTCGATATCATAATTTCCTTCACCATACATAGCAACATGGTGTACAACACCAGCAGAAGTAAAATCGAATGTTACTTGGTTTCCAATCTCAACAGGTGAATCAACTAAAATATCATAATCAGGAGCTTGATATGTAAATTCACCTTTGTCTGTTTTAGGTAATGAAGTGCTTACTTTTTTCCAATCCTTAAAAGGAATAATTGTTAAGTCATGTGGAGTGTTTCTTAGTTTGTCAATAAACATAAACATACTTGTACCATTAAAATAAGCATGAGAAGCATCTACAAAACTTGTACGCACACTTAATTCGAAAGCATATACTTTATAATTGATTACTACGTTTTTGCTATTTTTAGCATAAATACGCCAAGTGTTTTTATTAATTTTTTCTGATTTAACTGCCTTATCGTTAGTTGTTGCGACTAAGCCTTCTACACTTTTAGCAAACTCTCTAACTAAATAAGAACCTGGAGACCAAACTGGCATTTGAATATCAAAATATTCTTTTTGATAATCTGTTACGTTCATTTTTACATTGTAGTAATGCGTATGTGGTTCTGGCATAGAAACTTCATAGCTAATATTTGATGCTTGAAGTAAAATACTTGGTAAAATTAAGAGTGTTAATAATATTTTTTTCATGTGATAATTGTGTTAAAAAAGTATAAAAGTAAAAGTAGCCAAAATAATAAGTACGAAATTTAGTTTATTAAATTATTGTATGAATGGTAATTGATAAAATGGAATTAAAGCTGAAATCATCAGTTTTATTTCTTAAATATAAACTCGTTAAAGAAAAAAGGTAACCTATGAAAAAGGCAAGAATGAAATCTAAAGCAATGTTAGCTTACAGTAAAAATGTTTTAAATAAAATGAGCTTTGATGTTATTTTATTTAAAAAGGAGTTGACTAAAGCTTGTAAAAATTTATTAGCCGAAGAGGTGGATGAATTAATGAAATGGGTGCAAGAAAATTTTGGAGCACAATATGTGTTGCAACCAATCCCCGTAAAAAGTAAATAAGTATTAACCTTTAAATAAAAAAAGCCGAAACATTAGTTTCGGCTTTTTTGTTGAGTTATATTTTAATTATTCCTCTTTCCATTCCTCACCTCTACCAGGAGTATATGGTGTAGTTCCCATTTTTGCTTCTAATGCAGCTATTTCTTTAGCATAAACCTGAATGTTAGCTAAAACAGGCACATATTCTTCTTTAGCAATTTTTATGTTGTTTTTAGCTGTTGT
Source organism: Vicingaceae bacterium (assembly GCA_029251425.1). GTDB lineage: Bacteria > Bacteroidota > Bacteroidia > Flavobacteriales_E > Vicingaceae. Next base: position 5,334 of record JAQXDJ010000460.1, on the reverse strand, counting down.
ACTTGGTGCAGCAGTTGAGTTCCAAATTCCATAAATAACATTTCCAATTCTATTATCTAAACCAGGGTAAGTTTCGTATTGGTGTTTAGCCATTTCTCCGTCTCCCCAAAGCGCAACTTCTGTTGCTTTAAACTTAGTCTCTAATACTTTAACAGTATTCAATAAATTTAAATCAACATTTGGAGTGGTTTTAATAGCCATTTTAATGTACTTTAACTTATTCTTCAATTCACCTAGTAACCTACCAGAACCATCAACAGACCTTCTTAATTCAGCAACTTCTTTTTGGAAGGCTAATAGCGCTTTTTTATCGGTAGCAGGAAGAGTAGTGTTGTTTAATAATTTAATTTCAAATGCTTTAGGTTCAGCTAATTTTTCTGTTTTACCATTGTTACTTAAAAATGCTGTAACGGTATATTTACCAGGTAAAGCTAATTGTCCAACATCTTCTGAACTATATCTTCCTCCTTTTTTAGCTTTTAATTTTATTGGTCCTGTAGGAGCGTAACGGAAATTCCAAACGATTCTTTTTACACCAACTCCAGCATCAGTTTTAATTTTTTGAATTTCATCTCCAGCTTCATCTTTAATCACAAATATTATAAATGCTTTTTCTTCAGTGGCTTCGTTATGAATTTCTTCTTTTGTTGGGTAAGGATTATCGGTCGCTTTCTTTTCAGTAGCTCTTCTAATTTCTTGAGCAGTTTTTAAGGTGTCACTAAAATAATAAGTAATAACGCTTCCAACAGGAGGGTTTTCAGCAGCATAAAACATTTCTCCCTGAGCATTTTTTCCTTTATATCCTAAAGGGTTAGAAGTGTTAAACATCAATTGTGTTTTTACATCAAACACATGGAATTTTTTGTCTAATAGCTGTTCGTCAGCTAATTCTCTTAAAGCAGAATAATCATCCAACACATAAAAACTTCTTCCAAAAGATGCTAGTACTAAATCATTTTCTCTTTGTTGAATTTCCATATCTCTAATGGCAACAGTTGGTAAACCAGCTTTTAATTGTGTCCAATGTTTACCTCCATTTACAGTCACAAAAGCGCCAAATTCAGTACCTGCAAATAATATGTTTTTATTTACATGATCTTGTTCTATACAATAAACTGAACCTCTTTCAGGTAAGTTTCCTGCAATTGATGTCCAGCTTTTACCTTTATCAGTACTCTTTAATAAATAAGGTTTAAAGTTTCCTCTTTTATGATCATTGAAAGCTGCAAAAACTACATTAGCATCATGTTTAGATGCTTTTAACATATTTACATAAGTCATATCAGGAACACCAGGGAAAGAGCTGTATTTTGACCAAGATTCTCCGCTGTTTTCAGAAACTTGAACTAAACCATCATCAGTACCAACGTACAATAAGTTTTCTTGTTTAGGAGATTCGTCTAAGGCAACAATGTTTCCAAAAATCGTAGTCGATCTGTTTTTCATAACAGCATCAATACTCCAAACTTTGTCCATTACTTTTAGTTTGTTTCTATCTAAATTTTGAGTTAAATCTCCACTTATTTCTTGCCAAGTATCACCTCTATCATCACTTTTAAACAGTTGTTGAGCAGCAAAATATAGACGAGTATTACTATGTGGACTAATTAATAAAGGTGCATCCCAATTCCATCTTAAAGCAGCTCCGTCTTTTTTAGGATATGGTTTAATGCCTATTTTCTCTCCACTTTTTTTATCGTAACGAACTAACCACCCGTATTGTGATTGTGCATAAACAATGTTTTCATCTTTCGGGTCAATTTGAGATTCAAAACCATCACCACCATTGGTAATAAACCAATCAGAATTTACAATACCAGCATTGTTGGTTGTTCTTGATGGTCCACCTTGACTGTTGTTGTCTTGCGTTCCACCATAAATGTTATAAAAAGGGTAGGCGTTATCTAAAGCAACTTTATAATATTGCGTTAAAGGCAGGTTTGGTTTATATTGCCAGTTTTCAGCATGATCCCAAGTTTCATAAATTCCACCATCACAACCAACAACCCAGTGGTTCGTATTTGTAGGGTCAATCCACATGCAGTGATTATCTACGTGTTTACTTTTTTCTCCAGTTTGTTTAAATGTCTTTCCCCCATCTTCGGTATGGTGAAGCCATGTTGCCATTGAAAAAACTTTGTTTTCATCTTTTGGATCACAAACAATTTCTTGGTAATAATTTCCACTTGTAGCATAATTGCTTCTCTTTTCCCAGCTAGCACCTCTGTTAGTACTTCTAAAAAAACCACCTTTGCCTTGGCTAGCTTCAACAATAGCATAAATATATTCTGGATTGGCAGGTGAAATTGCTAATCCAATTCTACCCATATCAACACTTGGTAACCCCTTATTAATTTTTAACCAAGTTTTACCTCCATCAGTAGTTTTATGAACTCCTGATTCCGGTCCTCCACCTAAATATGTAAATACGTGTCTTCTTCTTTGATGAGCAGCAGCATAAATAACATCAGGATTTCTGGGGTCCATAACAATTTCTGAGATTCCAGTATTTTCACTTATCTCTAAAATGTTCTTCCAAGTTTTACCTCCATCTGTTGTTTTATATACTCCTCGCTCGCCACCTTTAGACCATAATGGTCCATAGGCTGAAACATAAACAATATTTGATTTTGTAGGATGAACAATTATATTTCCGATATGCTCAGAAGTTTTTAAACCCATATTCTTCCAGCTTTTTCCACCGTCTTCAGATTTGTAAATACCGTCACCATAAGTAACACTTCTTTGGTTGTTGTTTTCTCCGGTTCCAACCCAAATTACATTATCATTGTTTGGATCTATTGTAACACATCCAATAGAGTAAGAGCCTTCACCATCAAAAATAGGAGTGTAGGTGTTTCCTGCATTTTCTGTCTTCCAAACCCCACCAGAAGCAACGGCTAAATAATATTGAGAAGTATTATTAGGGTTTACTGCGATGTCTGCAATTCTACCAGAAGTAAAAGCAGGACCTACACTTCTAAATTTTAAAGCGTTAAATAAACCAGAATTATATTGACTCTTTGGAGCAGCCTTCTTTTTCTTTTGTGCAGTAACGTTTAATGTTAAAGCAGCAGCTAATGCAATTAAAAATATCTTTTTCATGTATCTCTATTTATTGTTTGGTTAGTGTAGCATGCAACTCGTAATAGTCATCCCTTAATCGAGAAAGGTTCTAATACTCGTTTCATAGTGTTTGATTTGTGTCTTCTAAATATTGTGGAATATCGCTTCTTGAGATAGGGTAAGCATTTAAGGTACCTATAGCTTTCGCGATTAATTCATTGTTTTGATTGTAAATTTCTCCTGAAGCGTGAATTATTCGATTTCCTTTATGATCTACTTTTCCTTTGGCAGTTAAGAAATCTCCTAAAAAGGCCGGTTTAATAAAGTTTATTTTAAATTCTACTGTCGCAACTAATTTCTCATCTTTAGCAACAGTGGTAAGGGCCGCTACTCCTAATGTTCCATCCATTAGGCCAGAAATCATTCCTCCATGTATCGCAGTAGGAGTGGCTAAGTGTTTTTTTAGTACTTCCATTTTATACTCAATTTCACCAGTTTTAATAACCGATAATTTTAAGTCATTTTCTAAACCAAACTGATTGACTTGATGATATATTTCGAGTATCTTCTCCATACAGAATGTGAAGATAATAAAAAAGAGTAGCATGTTACCATGCTAACCTTTTTGATTTGTTTTTTTGAAAAAAAGCAACTAACTAATTAAAAAACAAACTTTATAACTATTAACTTTATTTATAGTAATAAGTAAAACAATTGATAAAGTAGAACCTCAGTATTAAAGCATAAATTAAAACGAATAGAGGTAAGTATTCTTACTTAGTTTCTAAAACTGTTTTACCGATCCAGCTCCGCTAATACTTTCTTCAATTTTAGGGTTTCCTTTGTACTTAACACTTCCTGCACCTGAGACTTCAATTTTTAATGTTTTTTTTGCATAAACTATAGCGTTTCCAGCTCCTGATATATCTATAAAAGTATTTCTAGTTTTTAAATTCTTAGCATCCAAATCACCAGCACCGGAAATTTTGACTCCAAAATTACTGGCTTTTCCGGAAAGCGTTGTCTCACTTGCTCCACTCATGCTCATATTTAAGATTCTTGTATTTATGTCTAAGTCAATATCTGAAGCTCCACTCACAATTATAGTAATATTATCAGTTTTATAAACTCCTTTATTGGTTAGTTGAATTGCTCCGGAAGCATCTATATGATCTACATCAACAATTGTAATGTAAATTTTCAATGTTTCAGATTCTCCAATAGGTTTTTCAGATGATATATAAAGGGTATTACCTTTTACTTGAGTTTCAATTAATTCTAATAAATTTTCGTCCGCTTCAATTTCAATTTTCTCTTCATTTCCCTGGTTGAGTAATACTTCAAAACCTCCAGAAATATCAATTTTATTAAATGTAGAAACTGACCTGGTCTCATTTGTTACTGTTCCATTACCATCAATTGTATTAATACAAGAATTTAATGTGAAAGCGACAACTAATCCTAAAAATATTCGTTTAATTTGCATAAGACAGATTTTTATATTCAAAAGTAATGATTCTGTTTTTTAAGATAAGGATTATTAATTACCAATCTAAAAGCAATTTTTTATGAAAAACCAACTTCAATTTGTACAACCAAAATTTTTAAAAACAACCTTGTTTTTAAGTGTAATAACCTTGTTATTCGCATGTAATACAGATGAGTTAGAAAAGAAAATTGCTGATTTAGAAGCTGAAAAAATTGAAGCAAATGGAAATTTGGAAGGTAAGGAAGAGTTGATTGTTGACTTTATGGCTTCAATGAATGAAATTCAAGCTAACTTATCTACGATAAAAGAACGTGAAAATATTATTACTGCTCGTTTCGATAAGGGGAATATGGAAATGAACAGCAGTATGAAAGATGACATTATTGGTGATATTGATTTGATCAATAACTTATTGTTGGAGAACAAAGAAAAAATGCAGGCTTTACAATCAAAATTTAGAAAATCTGAAAAGGAATCTAATCTAAAGATTGCAGAATTGGAGACTATGATTGAAAATTTGGTAAAACAAATGGAATTAAAAGATGGTGAAATTGCAACACTTCACACACAGTTGGCAGAGGCGAATAAACAGTTAATGGTAATGTTTGATGAGTATAATAATAGATTGGAAGAACTCGGAAATAAAGAAGATGTAATTAATACAGCTTATTACTGTTATGGTTCTACTAAAGAATTAAAAGAACAAGGAGTTATTTCTAAAAAAGGTGGTTTTATTGGGATAGGTAAAACAGCTCAATTATCTGATGACTTTAACAAAG
>JAQXDJ010000445.1 GCA_029251425.1 Vicingaceae bacterium | reverse complement strand
TTTTGTTCTGTCCTCCTCTGTATTGACATCACGTCTGTATAATTCATTGTATGAATAGGTGGCAGAGAAATTTTCAATGTTCCAAAAGTGAACTGGTTTTCCAGTACGTCTTTCTTTTCTAACATTCGTAAAGTTATAAGATTTACGAACTGTTAAGTCTCGCGAATTTGCTGCCTTAATTTTTCTAGTATCCGGATCATATTCTTTTAGCCTAACATCTGGTGCTGTTAAATCAAATTCTGGATCAATTGCATTTATGGAATATCCCATATATAACGGTAATTGAATTCCAATTTTACGACCAAAAAACTGTCCCATTTCAAAGTTAGATGTGAAATCAAACCCTTTTTTATATTCTCTTTGACGGTCACTTACTTTTTTCTCAATACTTCCCCAACCTGGAGTAGAATAATTACCTGCAAAAGACACATTCCCAAAATCAGCTAATTGTGCGTTAACCTTTGCAGTTGATGCCCAACCACCATTTTGTTTAAAATCAGTTAAACGTAATTCATTCACCCAAACCTCAGCACATTTTTCCATGCCATCATCAGGTGTCCACATGGTATTAGTTTGTTGGTTTGGATTTCTAACACCAATCATAATAATTTTCATCCCTGCTAAATTCGGGTTACCCTTAATACTTATTTTATGATCACCATTAATTGGGATACCAAAAGTCTCTAATGTAGATATTCCTAAACCATCTCTTTTTCGTTTAAGTGCTGTTAAACTATCAAGCTCAATAACCATATTATTAGCTTCTGGCCAAATTGCCGCATCCTGGTTAAAGTTTGTTCCCCATGCCGTTGTTTTCATTGGCAACTCATATTCATAATAATTGTTGTCAAAATCAGTCCCTAGTCGCACAAACACAGTTAAATCATCATCTTTTAATAATGAAGAATCGTTTTTAGCTTCACAGTGCACGAACATTTCAATTTTACTATATGAACGTACATCAAATGTAATGTTCTTATACGTTGCTCTTGAATCGCCATCTTTTAAATTACAAACTTCTAGCGCTAAAGATTGCTCATTTAATTGCCTTTGGTTAATTGAATTGGCATCATTTTCTCTCAAAATTCCTGGAGGGATAGCATAATTAACCGGGGTTTTTCCTTCATTTTCCTCAAGGTTCACAGCAGAAATCACAAATTCTGTTGAGTTAGGGTCCTCAATTGTTTGCTCACCTGTTTGAAGACTCTCGTTATATTCACGCCATGTCCCTCTTATTAATTCTAATTTTGCAAAACGGAATACTTTTTCATTTTCAAATTCATTTACAAACATTCTTATAAAACGAATAGAACGGAAATCAGCAATGTTATTTACTATTTGATCTGGTTGAGCTAATGGAATTTTAAATTGGTACCAAGTTTCGGTTGACCCATCATCTTTTGCTACAATTTGTTCATTTGTAATATAATTCTGTCCAACAACTAAATCGGTTGGACTAATTGCTACCTTATATTGAAAGTAGTTTTCAGTTTCACTTAAGTTGTTATCTTGATTTAAATCTTCAATGTCTGGAACAGTGGTCGCTTGAACAGGGTATCCATTTGCATTCATGGTATCCGCCATTTCGGAGGTTGGAGAATTACCTTCCATTCCGTTAAAAAACTTATATCTCCTAACAATGTCTAATTGTGCATTATCATAATCATCATC
>JAQXDJ010000440.1 GCA_029251425.1 Vicingaceae bacterium | reverse complement strand
TATAATCCCAAATAGGACCAATGTAAAATTTAGGAATAGGGTTATTAATATCTTTATTATATAAAAACGTACTTAAACAGTAGCCATCAGTATTTCTGGTTAGCTCTGTAATAATTAAGTAATCTATAAAGGAATTAGTATCTAAATAATTAAAAGGATTATCATTGTTGTATAGGTGTGTTTCAAATGTGTTAAATTGAGTTTTAATTTTTTGTTCTAAAACTGTATTTATTTTGTGGGGTTTTGGAGAAAAAACACAATACGCAACAGGAATCGCTGACGTGTCATTTTTTGGAGGGTAGTTTGATCTCCACGGGCTTCTATCTAGCTCCAAAAGATAACCACCAGTATGTTTTGTACTATCGTTAGCGTTTTGAATTAATTTTGGGATATTAAGGTGATTTTTTCCTGTTTGAATTTTTTCTGTAAGAACATAAACACCCCTATAGTTTTTGTTGATAATGAGCTCCACAAAATGCGTTTGAGGAGCATAATTACCCATGCTTCTATATAAAGAGTAAGTGAGTGGGTTTCTAATTAATGATTTATCAGAATAAGGCCCCTGTAGCACCCATTTTTTAGAAGGGGGCAAGTCTAAAATAGAGCTTGCAGTTTTTACAAAGTTAGTATCATAAAGATTAAAACTGTACGACTGTTTCGCAAAAGACTGAGAGGTATTTCCTCTAACTTCAATTTTAATATTGTGAAAAATTGAAGAATCACTTAATTTGTTAAGCTTATTTCCTGTAATAATGTTTAGTGTAGCTTTAATTTTTGGCTCATCAGGAATAGTTAAGTTGTTGGTGTTTACAATTAAAATAGGCAGTGTAGTGCTTGTAAAAACGCGCTCTGATTTTAGAGTTTCGTTATCAATTAGTTTAAGAGATAATTTGTTGATTCTGAAAGAATTGATTTCATTTAGATTGGCAATAACAATATGGATGGAGTTTTTCCCTTTCTTAAGAAAAGGCTCTAACTCTAGCTTCGATATAAATACTCTTTTATTTCCATATTTATAAACATCAAGTTTGTCAATGTTTTTTCCTGGATTTTCAGAAGTTATCAAGTGCTTATGTCTTGTTAAACATTTTTTATTATTAATGTAAATTTCAGTGGAGAACCGATGATCATACTCTAATAAAATCGATGTAAATTCTTCCAAGTCATTTACAGCAAACTCTCGTGTTAGAATTAAAGTTAGTTCTTCTTTATTTTCAGGTGTAGAAATTTTACTGTTCTTTGATGGAGTTTTCCATGTAATTTCGGAGAAAAAAGCTTGGGTTAAACTTTCTGTTTGATTAGGTATAAAAACATAGCTCCACTCTTTATTAAATGAGCACTGAGTTGTAGTAAAAATAGCAGCTAAAGCGGCAATAATAAAAAGAAGTATTTTTTTCAGGTAAGACATTTATTTAATTAAAACTTGCCATTCTTTTTTATTAATATCATTGATTTCGTTAGAGATTAACGTAATACTTTCTTTTTTTGAACAACTAATTTTACCATAACTATAAGTGTCAATAATATCTCCATTAGTATTAATTAAAAGTATTGTTGATTTGTTTGTGTTTAGTTTTGGTAATCCTCCCAAAATTGAAAAATAAGAATGGTGTTTGATAAACTTATAATAGTCGTTAACAATTTGTATTTTTTCTAGTGGCTTTAAAATTGTACCTATTGGAAAAACAAACTCTTTCTTTTTTTCACCTTCTTTAATTACAATTTTATATGATGATAAATCAAGGGGAATGTTATAGTTGTTAATTAACTCAATCCAATCGCCAGTGTTTTTTTCAATGTTAGATTTTAGGTGTAGTTTAGAAAAACTAACAGGAGTACTATTTATACTAAATGCACCCATGTGAACTTTGTTTTTGCCTGAACTTACACATGGAGAGTTTGCCTTTAGATGAAAATTGTTTCCAACTGCATCAACAAAACTAGGGTCTTTGGTAATATTGTTTTCTCCCTGTAGTGTTTTTTTACTTACGATAGAATTAGTAATTGCTATTTCAGAAAATTCATCTGCAGATGCGCTTTCATAATCACATTTATCAAAAATGGTATTTTGGATATATGCCTCTCCTCCTTTAGTGTAATCTTCTCGTTTCTTGTAGGTTCTAATCCCGTATTTGTTTTTAAAGAGGGTATTATTGCTAATGTGGGCAACAGAACTATCCTTTACAGAAATTGCTGATTTGTTTCCAACAATTAAATTATTATTAATCTGAATGTTTTTTAAAGATGCACCATATTGTTCAGTACCAATAGATATTCCCTTGTCCGTGTTATTAAACAAAACATTGTTCTCAATTAAAATGTTGTTACAATTATTTAAATCAATGGCATCGTCAGGAGAGTTTGTTACATAGTTGTTCCTAACAAGGCCTTTGTTCATGCTAATATATTCTATAGCATCTGGAACATTATTTAATTGACAGTTTTCTACAATAGCTTCACCATAAAATAAAATAATACCTTCACCCTCTCGTTTCCCTTCAAAAGAGCTGTTTTTGATGTGGACATTCCCATCACCACTATAAATTAAGACTTTTCTATCGTTCCACCCATCACCCATAAATTTTTTATCAATTAACATAGAACAGCTATCTAATATTAGGTTGGTTTTTTTTGCATTCAAAGTCCCATCTTTAAAAATCGTGTTTTTGAAATAAGCCTTTTCAGAAGGTTCGTAGAAATAAATAAAATCCCATTCGGTAGCAGCGTTGTTTGGCATAAAAACAATAGGATGTTCTTTCGTTCCATTTGAAATTAAATTTCCATTACATGTAATTGTAGCGTCTTGTGCTAAGTGAACTTCAACACCAGCTTCTATTGTTAGCGTGACATCTTTATTGATGGTAGTTGTTTTTTTAGCCGAATAAGGAGAGTTAGCTTTTGTAAGTGTTAAATCTGTTTCAATTAATTCTGGAAGTGGCGTTCCTTTTTTAACCTCAAATATGTTTTTAGTATTGAAACCATCTGTGTAAAAATCACCATCAAAAGCTGTTACTTTCCAATAATAAGTATTTTCAGGAAGTTTTTTTGTTAATGTGTAAAAGGTATCAGTTATATTAGTTATGTATTTTGTTTTAGAACTATCTTCTAATAAAAAATCGGTTCCATAAGCAATGGTGTAAGAGATTTTTTTATTGGCAGGATGAGCAGATGTTGACCAATTAAAAGTAACATTTTCAGTTTGTACTTGTGTAAATCGGGCTACTTTAAAACTCAACGGCTGCCTGTTAAACTGTTGCTGAAGTAGTTTGTAGTGATTGTTGAAATATCTTTTTTCTTTATTGAGAGACTTACTCCATTCTTTAGCAGAAACGACTTTATCGAGTGTATCTAGAGGGATGATATTTTTAAGAAGCGGTGTTAACCCATCAATAACTACTGTGAGATAAGTGTCATTGCATCGTGATTTATGAAGCTCTTCTATTCTTTTTTTGATGTCATTAAACATTGGTTCGCAAAGAATTGCTCTTTCAACAAGAGGGTTGTCAGATTCCCATTCACTAGATGTTCTGTGATAGGTGTAGGGCATCCAGTTATAATACGATAAACTCTTATCCATATCCCACGGGAACATTTGCCACTTACCTGTATTATACAAATCATGGTATAGATAGTAGTTGTGATAATAAGTGCTACTGTTAGATAAAAACATATTAAGTGCCAAGATATTGATCAATTTATCATATTCGAAACTAGTTTTTATAAAAGAATGAAAATTACTGTCAGGAACATTATTAATGTTATCTATTAGCTCAGATAAGTCGTTATGGTCACTTTTCTTATTTGTTTTTTTCTCCCATTTAACATTAATATCATCAAAAATACTCAGACAAGCACCATCTTTAGTTGCTTTATATAGATTGCCTTTTGTAGAAAGATTGTTTCTTTTTAAGAAGTTTTTGTCCATATTCTCTACCTGTAGGAATAAACCGTAAAAATTACCATTCAAGTACACTTTAACATGTTCAGAATTGAAACAAGACACACCTTCTTTTTGCATTATTTTGCTTGAGATAAATTGTCTTATGTAGATTTTGTCTTCGTACTCTGCGTTTAGGTTTAATGTTTTAGGAACACCATCAATAGATAAAGAATCAAATTTTATTTTTAAAGATTTTTTTGGATTTTTACGAGAAGTATCACCTCTAACACGAATTTTAGCCGTTCGGGTTTCGCCATTAAAAGTAACTTTTACAGGGGTGTAATTGTTCTTCTCATAGTTTTCAAACATTGTTTGAAATTTTTCTAAATCACAATCTATATGGTATTCTTTGATAGATTTTGGAAGAATGTCATCATCTACAACTTGAGTGTTGCACGCCATAAAAAACACAAATGACAAAGCCAAAAAAGACGCATATTTGCGTCTTAATTTTAGGTTACTTGTATTTTTTGTATGAGTCATTTCCCTTTAGCTGGCTTCAATGGGTTTTCATTAATTTCAGCAGCAAAAAGTCTGTTTTTATAAATATCACAAGCAGTATAAACAGCTTGTCTAAACGAACCTTCATCTGCTTTGTTTTGTCCAGTAATTTCGTAAGCAACACCATGATCTGGAGATGTTCTAATGACATTTAACCCAGCAGTAAAGTTAGTCCCTTCACCAAAAGAAAGTGACTTAAAAGGAATTAATCCTTGATCGTGATACATTGCTAAAATAGCATCAAATTTTTGGTAGTTTCCCGAACCAAAAAAACCATCAGCGGGGTAAGGCCCAAAAGTGTTTATTCCAATACTCTTTGCGTTATCAATAGCTGGTACAATTACATTTTCTTCTTCTTTTCCAAGAAGGCCATTGTCTCCAGCATGTGGATTTAATCCTAAAACTGCAATTCGAGGACTGGTAATACAAAAATCTTGAATTAAAGCTTTGTTTAGTATTTTCAGTTTACCAAAAATAGTATCAGCGGTTAGTGTGTTGGCTACTTTACTTAAAGGAATATGATTGGTAGCAACACCTATTTTGATGTTGTCATTTACCATTAACATCAAAGATTCACCTTCAAATTTATCTGTTAAATATTCGGTATGTCCAGGAAAATTAAATTCTTCAGATTGTATGTTATCCTTATTAATTGGAGCTGTTACCAAAGCATCAATTTCTCCTTTTTTTAGGTCTTCCGTTGCTGCTTCTAATGATGCTAGCGCATATTTACCACCTGTTTCTGTTGATTGTCCAAATGTGACTTCAGCATCTTCTTTCCAGCAATCAATAATGTTTGCTTTTTTTGCATTGGCTTCTTTGGCGCTTTTAATTATATTAAAGCTAAAGTCATTAATCTGAAGTGCTTTTCTATGAAATGTAGAAACTTTAGAAGATCCATAAACTATTGGAGTGCAGATATCCATCATTCGATTGTCTTTGAAAGTTTTAATAATAACCTCCATTCCAATTCCATTAATGTCACCAACACTAATTCCTAACCTTACTTTTTTTGACATTTTAATAGTTTTTTACGAAATCATAAAATAAACGAACCCCAACACCAGTACCACCTTTCGATAGATAATTAATAGGTGCATGTAAAAATGCTGGTCCAGCAATATCTAAATGAATGTATGGATAGTTAGTAAAGTTTTCTAAAAATTTACCAGCTGTAATTGATCCTCCAGAACCATTACCAAGGTTTGTGATATCTGCAATAGGAGATTTTAACTGTTCGTTATATTCATCCCAAAAAGGGAACTCAACAATTCTTTCAAACACGTTGTTTCCACTTTCTTTTAATTTGCTCATTGTTTTTTCTCCAGCATTTCCCATTCCTACAACGCCATAATGACCAATTGCAGCAGCTGCCGCACCAGTTAAAGTTGCAATATCCATTACTAATTCTGGCTTATATTTTTGAGCATAACTTAATGCATCAGCCATAATCATGCGCCCTTCAGCGTCAGTATTTAAAACTTCAACTGTTTTTTTGTTGTGCATAGTAATAACATCTCCAGGAGCATAAGCATCTCCACTTGGTCTGTTATCAGTAGCAGGAACTAAACCAATTACATGATAAGGTAGTTCGTTTTTAGAAATAGCATAAAGTCCGCCAATTACAGCAGCAGCTCCTCCCATATCACACTTCATAAAGTCCATAGATTTTGCTGTAGGTTTTAAACTCAAACCACCGGTATCATAAACAACACCTTTACCAACTAAAACAATGGGCTTTTTGTTTTTAGCGTTTTTTGGTTTCCACTCTAAAATAGAAAAAGTTGGTGGTTCAATACTCCCTTTATTCACGGCTAATAAACCTCCCATTTTTAAGGTTTCAATTTTCTTTTTATTGAAAACCTCAACACTAAAACCAGCTTCTTTACCAAGCTTTTTAATTTCTTTAGCCATTTGTGTAGCTGTTAAAAAAGATTGAGGCTCGTTTACTAAATCTTTTGCAAAGTTGGTAGCATCTGCTGTATTTTGAATTTCTACTAATTCTGCAGGTTTAAGGTTTCCGAGAACTTTAACTGAGTTTAAAGTATTTTCTTTTTTATCAGAAAAATATTTTAAAAACTGGTAGTTTGTTAAAGCAATTCCTTCAATAAAAGCTCCAGTTACTGATAAATTAGAAACAATAGAAACACTTTTGATTTTTGCTTGATTTAAACTAGAAGTTAAATTGTGAGCTGCAATTCTTGCTTTTTCATCAGCTTTGTAATCTGTGTCGGAAGTTAAAACAATAACATAAACCAAGTTGGTTAAACGGTTAATTGTAATTTGTTTTTGTTCGGCTTTAATCTCTTTTTTGATGTATGTGATTTCTTCTTTAGAAAAATCTTTAGAAGAAATGTCTTTGTCAGATGTAATTAAATAAGCTGCATTATCTTTTGCACCTAATTTGCTTGCTTTTTTTATATCCATGGTTGTTTTTTGTAGTATTTTTGAAAAAGCGAATTTAAGAATAATAACGCAGATTAAAAACACAGAAATGCAGGTAGAATCATTATTAAAAAGAGCCTTAAACAAAGATTTTTTAAGTGCTGAAGAGGGAGAGTTTTTATTTCACAATGCTTCAACGGCTGAGTTAATGTTTGTTGGAAATGAGCTTAAAAAACAACAAAAAAAGCACAATAAAGTAACTTGGATAATTGATAGGAACTTAAATACCACCAACGTATGTATTGCAAACTGTAAGTTCTGTAATTTCTTTAGAGTTCCTGGACACGAGGAGGCTTATGTTACCACAATGGAAGAGTATAAAACAAAAATTGAGGAAACCATAAAATATGGGGGGAATCAACTATTGTTACAAGGAGGACATCATCCAGATCTAGGTTTAAAACATTACTGTGAAACATTTATAGGGATTAAAGAAATGTTTCCAGACATTAAACTACACGTTTTAGGTCCGCCAGAAATTGCTCATATTGCTAAGCTTGAAGGAATTTCTCATACTGAAGTTTTGATTGCTTTAAAAGAAGCGGGGATGGATTCTTTACCAGGTGCTGGAGCAGAAATACTAAACGATAGAGTTAGGAGGTTAATTTCGAAAGGAAAATGTTCTGGTAGAGAATGGTTGGACGTTATGAGAGCTGCTCATAAATTAAATATTACAACATCAGGAACAATGATGTTTGGGCATATTGAGACAGTTGCTGAGCGTTTTGAACATTTGGTTGATATCAGACAGGTTCAAAGTGAAAAACCAGCAGATGCTAAAGGGTTTTTAGCATTTATTCCTTGGCCATTTATGGATGACGGGACATTGTTGAAAAGGGTAAAAGGAGTATCAAACAATGTAACTGATGATGAGTATATTAGAATGATTGCTTTGAGTAGAATTATGTTGCCAAACATTATCAACATTCAAGCATCATGGTTAACAGTTGGAGAAAAAACTGCTCAAACTTGTTTACATGCAGGGGCAAACGATTTTGGTTCAATAATGATTGAAGAAAATGTAGTTTCAGCAGCAGGAGCACCACATCGTTTTACTGCAGATGGGATTCAAGAATCAATTAAAAAAGCAGGTTTTGAGCCACAATTAAGAACTCAAGAGTATGAGGAAAGAGTAATTCCTGAAAACATAGAGCAGCAAGTGATTAATTATTAATATTTATCACTTTTTTAACGGTACTAACCAGTAGGTAAAAAAACAGTAACTTTATTGATTCTAGATGCTAAAAAATCTCATAATCATATTATTACTATCGTTTGCAGGAAATGTATTTGCAACGCACAATCGTGCTGGAGAAATAACTTTTACACATGTTTCGGGATTAACTTATGAGGTAACTGTTGTTACCTATGTTAAAGAATCGAGTACTGCTGAACGGCCGAATTTAGGAATATTTTGGGGAGATGGAACTGTTCAAGATTCTATTGAGCGGGTAAGTCAAATTTCGTTGGGGAATGATATTGAAAAAAATACTTATGTTGCCCAACACACTTATCCTGGAGCATCACCATCACCCTATCTGATTAGAGTAGAAGACCCTAACAGAAATGCTGGAAGCATGAATATTCCAAACTCAATTAACATTATATTTTATTTACAAACTCAGCTTTATATTAACCCTTTTTTAGGCGCGAATAATTCTCCTACGCTATTAAATCCTCCTATTGATAATGCTTGTGTTGGTTTTACTTATGTGCACAATCCTGGGGCTATAGATCCTGACGGGGATAGTTTATATTACTCTCTAAGTCCTAGCTTTAGAGAAAATGGAGCTCCAATACCTGGGTATCAGTTGCCACAAGCATCCAGTTTTATTACGATAGATAATCTTACAGGAGATTTAATTTGGGATTCACCCATAGCAATAGGGGAGTATAATGTAGCTATTTTAATTGAAGAGTTTAGAGATGGAAATAAAATAGGAAGTATTTTAAGAGATATGCAAATTACTGTTGTTGGAGGTTGTGATCCTCCACCAAATATTGTTGGAGTAACAGACACTTGTGTAATTGCAGGAGATACCTTGGATGTTAACTATACTACAACAGGGAGTTTTCCTGTAACACTTACATCAACAGGAACACCTTACTTGGTTCAGAATTCAGCATTGTTTCAACAAACTTCAGCGCCATCAACTTCTACAACAGCTAGTTTTTATTGGGAAACAAACTGTAGTAATGTTAGAAAAGGACCTTATTCCGTCTCTATAAAAGCAGTTCAGGCCGGGCCATATAATTTGGCAGATTTTCATACTACAAGAATTAAAGTAATAGCTCCAAAACCTGAAAATTTAACAACATCAGTTTTGGCTAATACTATTACATTAAATTGGAACCAAAGTATTTGTTCGCCTATTTCTCAGTATAAAATTTATCGAAAACTGGGTGCTTCAAATTGGTCTCCAGGAGTTTGTGAAACAGGAATTCCTGCTTCAGTAGGTTTTCAGTTAATAGGAACAACAAACTCTTTAATTAGTACAACTTTTAGTGATGATAATAATGGGCAGGGATTAGTTATAGGTGAAGAGTATTGTTATAGAGTTGTAGCTTGCTTTCCTGATGGAGCAGAAAGTATAGCCTCAGATGAAGCTTGTGACCATTTGGTAAAAGATGTTGCAGTTATAACTCGGGTGAATGTTAACAATACAAACCAAACTAACGGAGCTATTTATGTGGAGTGGTCTAAACCAACAGAGCACAACACCGTTCAGTTTCCTGGGCCTTATCGTTATTTAGTTTATAGAGGAGAACAAAATACGAGCAACATGGTTTTGATTGATTCTACAGCGAGCATAAATGACACTTCCTACACAGACACGCTTTTAAACACCAGAGATATTGAATACTATTATCGAATAGACATTTATAATTTAACTGCTGGTGTAAGAGAGTTTATGGGTAGCTCTACAGTTGCTTCTTCTGTTTATTTAAATTTAACACCATCAGACAATCAGATAACATTGAGTTGGAATGAAAACGTGCCTTGGGCTAATTCTCAATATGTAATTTATAAACAAAATCCAATAACACTAAATTTCGATTCGTTAGATATAACTACCAATCAAACTTATGTTGATACAGGCTTAGCGAACCTGAAAACATATTGTTATAAAATAAAAAGTATCGGAACTTACTCTTTGCCAGGAACCATTTCACCAATAGAAAATAATTCGCAAGAAAATTGCGGACAACCTATTGATAATGTTATTCCTTGCCCACCAAGCTTGTGTATTGAAGTAAATTGTGAAGCACAAGAAAACAAATTGTATTGGCAGATTCAAAACCCCGGTTGTGCTGATGATGTGTTGCAGTTTAATATTTTTAGAAAAGATTCTTTAACAGGAGAGTACAGTTTGATTGCTAATATACCTAACGGTACAGACACGAGTTATCTACATGCTGATATTGAATCTATTGTGGGGTGTTATGTAATTACCGGGATAGATTCTGTGGGGAATGAAAGTGCTTATAGTGATTCTGTTTGTGTAGATAACCCAAATGGCGCTTGTGCAGGTAATTTAGGTTGCGTTTCAACCCCAACAGATCTACCTGATACGGCTTGTAATGTTTATCGTTTACCCAATGTTTTTACTCCAGGAAATGATGGTAAAAATGATTTTGTAATTCCGTTTCCATATAGTTTTGTAGAGACGGTTGAGGTACAAATATTTAATCGTTGGGGACAGTTGGTTTTCCAAACTACAGATCCAGATATTAATTGGGATGGTACCAATCAAGAAAACCAGTCACCTTGTGCTGACGGAACCTATTATTATGTTTGCACAATTAATGAGGTTTGTTTGGATGGCTCTAAACCCAGAGTAATTAAGGGTTTTGTTACATTGATAAGAAATAAGTGAGAAAAAATCTAATTTTGTCACCCTGAGCGGAGTCGAAGGGTAAAAAAGAATAAAATATGTTTACAGGAATTATAGAGGGTTTAGGCGAAGTTATTGCTATTGAAAAAGAAGGAGAAAATGTTCATTTTTCAGTGAGATGCGATTTTACCAACGAAATGAAAATTGACCAAAGTTTAGCACATAATGGCGTGTGTTTAACTATCGTTAAAATTAATGATGATGTTTATACAGTAACCGCTATTAAAGAGACGTTAGATAAATCAAACATTGGTCATTTAGTTGTTGGAAGTACTGTAAACTTAGAACGAGCAATGGCAGCCAATGGTCGTTTTGATGGACATGTGGTACAAGGACATGTTGACCAAACAGCCATTTGTAAAGCTGTAAAAGAAGAAGATGGAAGCTGGATGTTTACTTTTGAGTATGTGCCAACAAATGGTAATGTAACAGTAGAAAAAGGATCTATTACGGTTAACGGAGTGAGTTTAACAGTAGTTAACTCACAAGACAATCAATTTTCGGTTTGTATTATCCCTTATACAAAAGAACACACAACCTTTAACACCTTAACACCAGGTGATAAAATCAATTTAGAATTTGATATTATTGGAAAATATGTGGCGAAGTTGATGGTTAGTAATTAACCAAAACAAGCTTTCACCACCTCTCTTACTGCTAAAGATTTACCCATTGTATAGTAGTGGATACAGGGTACTCCAGAATCTATTAAGTCTTTAGATTGTTTAATGGCCCAATCAATTCCTACCTGTTTAACTGCGTCAGCATCTGGTGCATTTTCAATAGCATCTACCAATTCGTCAGGTAAGTCAATATGAAAAAACTTAGGTAAAGACAGTATTTGTTTTTTATTAGAAATTGGTTTTATCCCTGGAATAATAGGAACTGTAATTCCATTTTCTCTACATAAAGCTACAAAATCTTTAAACTTTTGGTTGTCGTAAAAGAGTTGCGTTACTATGTAGTCAGCCCCAGCTTCAACCTTTTGTTTTAAAAACTTTAAGTCATTTTTCATATTGGGAGCCTCAAAATGCTTTTCTGGGTAACCAGCAACACCAATACTAAAACTAGTTGGATTGGCATTTTGTAAATCCTCATCCATATATTCTCCATTATTCAACCCAACAACTTGTTTCACTAAATCAACAGCATAAGCATGTCCATCTTCTTCTGGCACAAAAGCAGCTTCAGTTTTTATTGGATCACCACGTAATGCTAAAACATTATCTATCCCTAAAAAGCTTAAATCGATTAAAGCGTTTTCGGTTTCTTCTTTTGTAAATCCTCCACAAATAATATGTGGGATTGCATCTACCTTGTATTTATTAACGATTGCCGCACAGATACCAACCGTTCCAGGTCTTTTTTTGATGGAGATTTTTTCTAAATAACCTTTTTCTCGTTTCTTATAAACAAACTCTTCTCTATGGTAAGTAACATTAATAAATGAAGGCCCAAACTCTATAAGAGGATCAATACCGTCATAAATAGATTGAATTCCTTTACCTTTTAATGGGGGTAATATTTCTAACGAAAAAATTGGTTTTTTCGCATTTTTTAAGTGTTCGGTTACTTTCATTTGTTATTAATTCTCTATAAAATAGAATATAATTTGCAAATGTAATACGTGAAGACATTAAAACGAAATTATATTTCATCTTTTTGATAATGAATTAGTATTGTAACAGAAGATTTAAAGAAGTAAGTTTGTCACTTATTATCGACACATGAAAAACATTAGAAATTTTTGTATAATCGCTCACATTGATCATGGTAAGAGTACCTTGGCGGATAGATTACTACAAACTACGGGAACAATATCGGACAGAGAGTTGCAAGAGCAGACTTTAGATGATATGGATATTGAGCGAGAGAGAGGTATTACCATTAAGAGTCATGCCATACAAATGGAGTATCCTTATGAAGGAGAGAACTATGTAATGAACTTAATTGATACTCCCGGACACGTAGATTTTTCTTATGAAGTTTCTCGTTCTATTGCCTCATGTGAGGGAGCTTTGTTAATTGTTGATGCAACACAAGGAATACAAGCGCAAACAATTTCTAACCTTTATTTGGCTATCGAGAATGATTTAGAAATTATTCCGGTAATGAATAAGATGGATTTGCAAAGTGCAATGCCAGAGGAAGTTAAAGATCAAATTGTTGATTTGATAGGGTGTGATAGAGATGATATTTTATCGGCTAGCGGTAAAACAGGGTTAGGCGTAGAGGATATTTTAGAGGCAGTTGTAAAAAGAGTTCCTGCTCCAGTTGGAGATCCAGATGCACCTTTTCAAGCATTAATCTTTGATTCTGTTTTTGATTCTTATAGAGGGATTAACGCTTATTTTAAAGTGTTAAATGGGGAAATTAAAAAAGGGGAAAAAGTAAAGTTCATCAACACAGATAAAGAATATTTTGCTGATGAAATAGGAACGTTAAAAATGAAACAAGAACCTAAGAAGGTGATTAAAACCGGAGATGTTGGGTATATTATTTCAGGAATTAAAGTTGCTAAAGAGGTAAAGGTTGGAGATACGATTACTACTGTTGGAAACCCAGCAGAGGCAATTCAGGGGTTTGAGGATGTAAAACCAATGGTTTTTGCAGGAATTTACCCTGTAGATACCGATGAGTTTGAAGAGCTGAGAGATGCAATGGAAAAATTGCAATTGAACGATGCTTCGTTAACCTTTGAACCAGAAAGTTCTGCAGCCTTAGGTTTTGGTTTTAGATGTGGGTTTTTAGGAATGCTGCACATGGAAATTATTCAAGAACGGTTAGAACGTGAGTTTAATATGACTGTAATTACCACAGTTCCTAACGTATCTTACCGAGCATTTTTAACAAGAGACAAAGAAACACCTATTGTTGTAAATAACCCGTTAGATTTTCCAGATCCAAGTATGATTCATAAAATGGAGGAGCCTTATATTAAAGCTTCTATCATTACAAAATCGGACTACGTTGGGCCAATTATGAGTTTGGCAATTGAAAAAAGAGGTGAATTAACCAATCAGGTTTATTTAACAACAGATAGGGTTGAATTGAATTTTAATGTGCCTTTAGCTGAGATTGTTTTTGATTTTTATGATCGATTAAAGTCTATTTCAAGAGGGTATGCTTCTTTCGATTATCACCCAATTGGGTTTAGAGAATCGCATTTGGTAAAAATGGACATCATGCTAAATGGAGATATGGTTGATGCTTTATCTGCTTTGGTGCATAAAGATAATGCTTACGAGCTAGGGAAGAAAATCTGTAAAAAATTAAGAGAATTAATTCCAAGACAACAGTTTGCTATTGCAATACAGGCGGCTATCGGAGCAAAAATTATATCTAGAGAATCACTTTCTGCATTGCGTAAAGATGTAACAGCTAAATGTTACGGTGGAGATATTTCGCGTAAGCGTAAACTCTTAGAAAAACAAAAAGCAGGAAAGAAAAAGATGAAACAAATTGGTAGTGTAGAAGTTCCGCCAAAAGCATTTATGGCGGTATTGAAACTGAATGACTAATGTTAGAAGCGCTTCTTTCTGAAACTGAATTTAGCCCAGTTGTAAAAGCTGAAACCGATGATTTTGTTTGGATAGATTTATCTCAAAACAACCCAGGTTTAGCGAAAGTTGACACTAATAATTCTGAAGAGTTTTCTGAATTTGTAAACCAGTATTTAAGGGATAATAACACTACAATTGCTGTTGGAGGCTATAATGAACCCCGAAACATTTATAAACGAAGCGAAGAATTTAATTCTTCGGAATTAGAGGAACGATTTATCCATTTAGGATTAGATTTGTGGACAACTGCAGGAACACCTGTTTTTGCTCCATTAAAAGGGAAAATACACAGTTTTAAAAACAATTTAGGTGAAGGAAACTACGGACCAACAATTATTTTAGAACACAATTTAAAAGGAAACACTTTTTATACGCTTTACGGACATTTAACAACAAAATCTTTAGCTGGATTAGAAGCGGGAAAAACGATTAGTTCAGGAGAAGATTTTGCGGCAATTGGTAATTACCCGGATAATGGAGATTATCCTCCTCATTTACATTTTCAAGTAATACAAGATATGAAAGGAATGGAAGGTGATTTTCCAGGAGTAACTTCTTTATCCAACCAAAAAGCAGATTTAAAAAACTGCTTAGATCCTAATTTGATTTTGAAAATCAAAGCTTAATTTTTTGTCATGCTGAATGAAGTTTTATCGAAAATTTATTTTCGAAATAAAACAAAGTGAAGGATCTAAAACAGGGCTGTTTGAATCAATAGATTTTTCGGTTGCAATTTGTATAGCAAATAAATTTGCAACAAATTATTACTCAAAATGACAATCAGATGAAATTACTAGCTTTCTTTTTGCGCCCACTCGGTCCAAGAGCCATCATAAACACTTGTTGGGTTGGGGATTACTAACTCACCAGCTAACAAAATAATACAAGCAGTTAATCCTGAACCACAAGAGTAGGTTAGCTCTTTGTTTTCAGTATTAATTTTTGAAAAAATGGCTTTTAATTCTTCTTTAGATTTAAACTTACCATTATCTAAAACATCATCAAAAGGAATGTTATAAGAATTTGGAATGCTTCCACTTCTTAAATCTTCTCTTGGTTCAGGATCAGTTCCGTTAAACCTACCAGAAGAACGAGCATCAATAATAATGCTATTCTCATTATTGAGGTTTGCTTTTACAAAAGCAAAGTTTTTAACTTTTTCAGTATCTAGTTTAGCTTTAAAATTCCCTAACTTGTATTGTTGCAGTTGTTTTTCTTCTGTTGGATATCCGTTTTCTAACCAGTCGGGTAACCCTCCGTTTAGTACTGAAACATTTTGGTGTCCCATTGTTTTTAGCATCCACCAAATTCTTGGGCTAGAATAAATTCCTAAGTTATCGTAAACAACAATTAAACTATCATTGTTTATTCCTAGTTTTTGGGTCTCAGATTCAAATTGAGCAGCATTAGGGAATGTGTTTGGTAAATTAGCAGCCTTATTACTAAAACTGTTTTTTAAATCGAAAAAACGGGCTCCTTTTATTTGAGTGTTATCAATTGTTTTATCTTGATTTTCCGTTACTTTTGTTACACTAGCATCCAAAATAACTAAATCTGGATGGTTGAGGTTTTCAAAAAGCCATTGAGAAGAAACAATAGGTTCTGTCATTGAATATCATTTTACTGTCTTTAACAGATTTAATAAGAGTTTGGGTTCTAACCTGTTTGAATAGTTTGGATCAACATGTTGGTATTGGATTTTACCATCTTTAATAATAAAAACAGCAGGTACAGGTAGCACGTGGTGTTTTGATCCAGACCACCATTCGGAATCCATTCCGTAACTGTCTTTATATTTTTTATAAAGTTCATCGTTTATTTTCCAACCAATTCCAAAAGCATTTATAGCTTCAAGGTTTTGATCTGATAACAATTGATACTCCAACCCTTTTGTTCTTGATTTTGTGGAATCGAGTTTAGTAAAGTTGTCAGGGGTAATAGCAATTAATTTAAAACCCAAACTATCAACTTGAGGTTTAACCTCTTGCAATGCCGAAAGGTGTCTTGTACAGTATGGACACCAAGCGCCTCGGTAAAAAATGACTACAACAGGGGCTTTACCAATATACTTTTTTAAGTTAATGGTTTCTCCTTTTGTGTTCTTTAAGTTTACATTCGGAACTTCTTCAGAATTTTTAATTGGGCATATTTCATACATTTCTTTTTGACTGAACAATGTCAAGGAAAGTAGAATAGATAATAACGTTGTTAAAAATTTCATTTTAGTTTCTCAATTTTTTCATTATTCATCACAATCTGATCTTCAATGTATTTTTTGTATGCTTTTCTTATGTCAGATTTTGAAGCGTATTCTAGCTGGTCAGTTAAATACTTTCCATAAGAAATTAAACCTTGGAGCTGAAAGTCTTTAAACTTTTGAGCAATTGTCTTTTTCTCTTGTTCTGTTACTTCTTCCATTTTTCTTTAATGTTTAATTAATATAAGCTAAGCATAAATTTATAGTTGCTTCTATGCCTTTTATGTGCGTACGTTCAGTTCCGTGTGAAGCAGCAACTCCCATTCCTATTAAGGCTACTCTAAAATCATTCCCTGCTCTTAAAGCTGCAGAACCATCAGAACCATAATGAGGGTAAACATCTACTTTGTAAGGGATGTTGTTTTGTTGAGCCAAGTCAACTAGTTTTTTTCTGAATTCGTAATCATAAGGGCCACTACTATCTTTTGCACAAATAGAGCAACTTACTTCATTTCCTTGGCAATCATCCCCTAAAACCCCCATATCAATAACTAATAGTTCTTCTATTTCTTCTGAATAACCTACGGTGCCTCCATGCCCAACTTCTTCATAATTAGAAAAGAATATTTCTACAGGGACTTCTTTACCTTGTTCTTTTAGCCTTCTTGCTAATTCAAACAAAACATAACACCCTGCTTTGTTGTCTAGGAAACGTGATTTAATGAAGCCATTATCAAGTTCCTGATATTTTACATCAACACAAATAATATCACCAACTTCAATTCCTAGTTTTTCAACATCCTCTTTGTTATAGACTTCAGCATCTACTCGAATGTGCATGCTTTTGATGCTTCGTTGAGTTTTTTCTTTTTCGTTGTTGGCGTGTACTGAAGGGTTATTAATCAAGATTGTTCCTGTATAGGTTTTTCCAGAGTGTGTAATAATTTTTACATATTCACCTTCAGCTCCAGTTAGGGATAACCCTCCCAAAAGAGAAAAAGCTAACGTTCCATCTGCTTTAATTCCAGAGACAATTGCTCCCAATGTATCTACATGTCCTGCAATAGCTAATGTTGGTTTTGGACCTAACGCACACTTTACTGCGCCTTTGTTAGTGTATTCTGGCGAGTAACCATAGCTGGTTAACAGTTCGAAAATGTATTTACTAGCGTTATCAGTGTAACCAGTTGGCGAATCAATAGCTATTAACTCTTTAAGTGTGTTGTATTTGCTCATGTTATACTAAATTTTGTTCAACTAAATATTCTGCGATTTGCACAGCATTTGTTGCAGCGCCTTTTCTTAAGTTATCTGTAACCACCCACATATTAATGGTGTTTGGTTGTGATTCATCCCTTCTTATTCTTCCAACAAAAACATCATCTTTATCTTGGGCATAAATTGGCATTGGATAAGTATTGGTGTCGGGATTATCTTGTAAAGTTATCCCATCTGTTTCGTGTAATATTTTACGAATATCAGCTAAATCAAAATCATTTTCAAATTCAATGTTTATAGCTTCAGAATGACCTCCAACTACAGGTACTCGTACAGCAGTCGCTGTAATATTAAGGCCAACATCCCCTAATATTTTTTTAGGTTCATTTACGAGTTTCATTTCTTCTTTGGTGTATCCATTTTCTTCAAAAACATCGCAATGTGGTAAGCAGTTTTGGTCTATTGGATAAGGATAAGCCATTTCACCTTCAACACCATTTTTTTCATTTTCTAATTGTTGTACAGCTTTTACGCCTGTACCAGTAATTGATTGGTAAGTAGAAACAATGGTTCTTTTAATTTTATATTTCTTATGCAGAGGGTTCATTACCATTACCATTTGGATGGTAGAACAGTTTGGGTTGGCAATTATTTTATCTTCTTTTGTTAGCTCAAATGCATTAATTTCTGGAACAATTAACTTGTTGTTTGGGTTCATTCTCCATGCCGAAGAATTGTCAATAACTGTTGTTCCGGCCGCTGCAAATTTCGGAGCCCATTCTAAAGAAGTTCCCCCACCTGCAGAAAAAATAGCAATGTCAGCTTTCATATCGACAGCGGTTTGCATACCAACAACAGTAAAATTATTCCCTTGAAATTCAATTGTTTTACCAACCGATCTTTCAGAAGCAACAGGAATAATTTCTGTTATAGGAAATTTTCTTTCGGCTAACACTTTTAACATTACTTGTCCAACCATTCCGGTTGCACCAACTACAGCTATTTTCATTTGTTATAAATTTATAATCAAAAGATAAAAATACAAAGAACTTGCACAGAATTAACCAAATGTGAGAAGGATTAATAATTTTTATTTCATCAACTAAATGGCTACTTTTAATGCATGATTAAAAAATTATTATATGTTGGTATTTGCTTGTTGTTTGCTCAAATATCAGTTGCTCAATTTGTAGATGATTTTTCGGATGGGGATTTTATTAATAATCCGACATGGAGTGGAGATGCAGGATTATTTACAGTAACTGCTGGCGAATTAAACTCCCAAAATACGGGTGCTAACAACTATTACTTAAGCACTCCATCAACTTTAGCTGTAAATGCACAATGGGATTTTTTCTTTAACATGCAGTTTAGTACATCTGGAGCAAATTATGTGGATGTATATCTAATGTCTGACGTTGCTAACGTAACAACACCTAATGATGGATATTTTGTGAGAATAGGAGGAACTCCAGATGAGGTTTCATTATATAAAATAGTTGGAGGAGCGACAACGCTTTTAATTGATGGCCCTAATAGTAGTGTAAACAGCAGCAGTAATAATCCTTTTAATGTTAGAGTTACTAGAGATGTAACAAATAATTGGACATTATTTTATGATGATGGCGCTGCAAGTAGTTTAGTTACAATAGGGACGATTGTTGATAATGCTATAAATACTTCTAGTTTTTTTGGTGTTTCGATTACGCAATCTGGAGCAGCAAGTCCAATTAATGGACATTTTTTTGATAATTTCAGCGTAGGCGCTATTGTTGGAGATACAGCTTCTCCATTAATTGATTCTTTGGTTGTGCAAAGCTCAACAACTTTGGACGCTTATTTTAACGAACCGGTTGGATTAACAACCTCTCAAACATTAACTAATTATTCGGCAGATTTAGGGCTTGGAAATCCAAGTGCAGCAGTTAGAGACGCTCTTGACTCATCAATAGTTCATTTAACATTCGGAGCGCCTTTTACTAACGGTCAAAACTATAATTTAACGATTAACAATGTTGAGGATTCCTTAGGGAATGCCACAACAGGAATAATTGAACCATTTTCGTATTTGGTAGTAATAGCTCCCAATAATGGTGATGTAATTATTAATGAAATTTTTGCAGACCCCAGCCCTCAAATTGGTTTGCCAACAGAAGAGTTTGTTGAGTTGTATAACTCATCAAATAACACCTTTGTATTAAATAACTGGAAATTTGTAAATACAACTACAGTTAAAGCGCTGCCTAACTTTATTTTACAACCGAACAACTATGTTATTTTGTGTGATATTAATGATACGTTACTTTACCAATCTTTTGGAGATGTAATAGGTATTAGTTCGTTTTCTGCATTAACGAATGGGGGTGATAGTTTAACATTAATGGATGACAATAATAGCATTTTAGATATTGTAGCTTATGATATTGGTTGGTATCAAGATGGTGTTAAAGATGATGGAGGTTATACATTAGAAAGGATTAACCCAAATCATCCGTGTAGTAATTCGTTAAATTGGATAGCTTCAAATGATGCAATAGGCGGAACACCAGGAACACTAAATTCGGTATTTAACAATGCTCCAGACACTGATAATCCAATTATTTCAGGAGTAAATATTTTGGCAGGAAATCAAATAAATGTTGTTTTTAATGAAACAATGGATAGTGCGAGTATTGCAAATGCTGCTTACACATTAACAAACGGAATTGTTGTGATGAGCATTGTTGTAAATAACAACCTTCAAGGAGCAGATTTAACATTAGGTTCAACATTAGATTCGTCAACGGTTTATACTTTAAGTGTTGCAGGAGCAAATGATTGTTCAGGAAATCTATTAAGTTCAAACACAATTGATTTTGGAATAGGTAAAGCCCCTCAGAAATATGAAATTGTTATTAATGAATTATATCCAGACCCTACACCAAGTAACGGTTTGCCTTTGGCAGATTATTTAGAATTATACAACACAACCAATAAAATTATTGATTTAACCGATTGTTGGATTGCAGATTTAACAAGCATGGACCAACTTAATGTAGGTAAAATTTTACCAGGAGAACATATTATTGTTTGTGACAATTCATTTGAAGTTGAGTTTGTTCCTTATGGAAAAGTAATTACAGTAAATAGTTTACCCTCTTTAAATAATGCCGAAGATGACATTACATTGTTTGCTCCTGACACAAGCTTAATTCATAGGATACATTATTTTGATGAGTGGTATAGAGATGATAATAAAAAAGATGGTGGATGGAGTTTAGAAATGATTGACCCTAACAACCCGTGTGGAGAAGCAGAGAATTGGATTGCCTCAACAAAGTTTTTTGGAGGAACACCAGGAACACAAAACACTGCTTTTGGAACAAATCCAGATGTAGTTTTACCACAAGTTACAGAGGCGAATGCTTTAAATGATTCTACAGTGCTGGTCACTTTTAGTGAGCCGCTAGATAATGAAGGAATGTTGGCAGCTATTTATGTTATTAATAATAGCATTTCAATAACTGCTGTTGAGGTTTTAGATGGGAAAAATGTACAACTTCATTTAACCAATAAACTAACATATCAAATAAAATATACAGTTACAATAACAGGGGCTTTCGATTGTGTAGGAAACACGATAGGATCTAACAATACTGCAATTTTTGCTTTACCAGAACAAGGTTCGTCTAAAGATATTGTCATTAATGAAGTGCTCTTTAACCCATTAAATGGAGGGGTAGATTTTGTAGAAATCTACAACAATTCGAATAAGTTTATTGATTTGCAAAACTGGAACTTGGCTAATTTAGATAATGATAGTATTGATAATTATAAACCATTAATTGAACATCCAAAACTTATTTTACCAGGAGAGTTTGTGCTCTTAAGTACAAATAGCGGGGCTGTTGAAAACGATTATATGAATTCGGTTTCAGATGCATTTTTGCAAATGGAAAGTTTTCCTACTTATAGTAATGATGAAGGAGATGTTTATCTGATTAATAATTTAGATATAATTGTGGATGAATTTCATTATAAAGATGATATGCATTTTGCATTATTAAATAGTGAGGATGGAGTTTCTTTAGAGCGTATAGATTATGATAGGCCAACAAGTGATGACTCTAATTGGCATTCTGCGGCAGAAGGTGAAGGTTTCGCTACTCCTGGATTTGAAAATTCACAATATCAAATGACAAACAATGAGGGAGAGGAAATTGTTGTTGAACCAGAAACTTTTTCACCTGATAATGATGGTGTAGATGATGTTTTAAATATTTCTTATAATTTTTCTGAACCAGGGTATGTTGCTACAGTAATTGTTTATGATGCAAAAGGAAGGCTAGTTAAAAACCTTATTCAAAATGAATTGCTAGGTATTTCAGGAACTTTTAGTTGGGACGGAATTAATGAGCGAAATGAAAAGGCGCGGATAGGTATTTACATTATTTTAGTGGAAGCTTTTAGTGCTGATGGAGATGTAAAGTCATTCAAAAAAACAGCTGTATTGGCAGGATATTTTGATTAAATTTGCGCTCTTAAATTTTAAAGAGCTATGGAAAGTGCATTAAGAAACTTATATAATAAGCTAGGGTTACGTTATCAATCACACCCTTGGCATGGGGTTAATATTGGAGATAATGCCCCAAATGAAGTAATGTCGTTTATTGAGATGACTCCTAGTGACTCTGTAAAGTATGAAATTGATAAAGAATCAGGCTACATAAAAGTAGATCGTCCTCAAAAATTTTCAAATATTGTTCCTGCACTATACGGGTTTCTCCCACAAACATATTGTTCTGATGAGGTTGCAGAATATTGTATGCAGCAAACAGGAAAAAATAATATTTTAGGAGATAATGACCCGTTAGATATTTGTGTATTGACTGAAAGGAACATTACACATGGAAACATTATTGTTCCGGCAATTCCTATTGGAGGATTCCGAATGATAGATGGTGGAGAAGCTGATGATAAAATTATTGCGGTTTTAAAAGGGGATGAGGTGTATGAAGAATGGAAGGATATTCAAGACTGCCCAGAATCAATAGTAAAAAGATTAAAACATTATTTTTTAACATATAAAGGGATTCCAGGAGAAGCAGAGCCTAAGGTTGAAATCACTGATGTTTACGGAAGAGAGGAGGCACTAGAAGTAATTAAGCGAAGCCGATCAGATTATAAAACGCATTTTGGAGAAATAGAAAAAGAACTTTCTCAGGCTACAAAAGATGTGATGAGCTTAAAGTAAGGCTTAATTATTAGCAATAAAAAAAGGCGTTCAATTGAACGCCTTTTTTTATTGCTCTTTATTTTTTATTTAAAAAGGGTAAATGTTCCTTTGATTGGATCATCAAGGTCATCTACAGTTAATATGTAGAAATATGTTCCTTCAGAATGATCACCACCGCTCCAATCGTTTTTATAGTTTTCCGTTTCAAAAATCTTCCCGCCCCACCTGTTTAAAACAGTTAGTTTGTTTCCTGAACGAAACTCTAAGTTTGTAAAAACTAAGAAATCATTAGATCCATCTCCATTTGGACTAATAACATTTGGAATAACAATATCACTTATTATTAAATAATCTTCAGAATAAGAAGCGACACAGTTGCTGTCAGATGTTACTGTCAGACTAACCGTTAGAGGTCCTTGCTCTGTATAAGTTACAGAATGCGGACCCTGTGTTGATGCTCCATTAGGGTTTGCACCACTAACAGCAGAAACATCAAAATTCCAATTCCAAAAATCTATGTTTCCAGAGCTAATTGTAGAGGCATCTGTAAAAATAACTGGCTGGTTTGGCTCTGATTGATTGGTTGGGCTAATTGTAAAAGAAACAGCAGGTGTAGGGTTTCCATTTAGAACAAGAGTTGCTAAAGCAGTACATCCATTTATATCTGTTACAGTAACAGTGTGAGAACCATGACCAGCACTAATGCTTGCAGAATTTTCTCCAGAGTCCCAAGAATAAGCACTAAAACCAGGACCTGCATTAATAATTATTGTTTCGCCAATACAAAAAGGCTGAAGACCAGAAATACTTGTACTTGGTGTTGCTGAGGTAACTGTAGTACTAACTGTGCCTACACAACCATTAGAGTCAGTTACAGTTAAAGAAATGGGCCCGGCAGAAACAACAGATGTTGGTGTGACATCTGTATTTGACCATACATAAGACGTATAATCCGTTACAGTTGATAAAGTTGCTCCACTACTATCGTTAGCACAATAGAATAGATTTCCTGAAATTATTGGTAATGGTAATGGGTTTTCGGAAACAATAAATTGTGCTGAAGTGTCGGAACATCCTAAAATTGTTGCAATTACAATAAGTGTATCAGCCTGACTAACAGTAATTGTTTGAGATGTTTGAACAGGTGTTGTGTTCCAAGAAAAGGTGTCATACCCTGTTCCAACACTATCTGCATCTAATATTACAGGGCTTCCTGCACAAATACTCGGAAGTCCGGTAATGATTGGTTTAGGAACATTTATAACATTAACAGTATGAGGAGAACTGACAGCATTACAGGTTCCTAATGTAACATCAACAGTGTAAGTTCCCTGTGTTACATAGGTCGTCTGTGTTGTCTGTCCATTACTCCACAAGTAGGTATCAAATGATGGTCCTGCATCTAGAAGAACACTATCACCAAAACAATATGTAGTATTACCTACAATAGTAACCGCTGCCGGAAAAAGGTTTACCGTAAACGGGTCAGAGGTGCCTGAGCAAGCACCCGAATCAGCTGTTACAGTATATGTTCCTTGTTGAACATATACACTATCAAAAATATCTGTAGCTGAAGAACTCCATAAATAAGAGTCATATCCAGGGGTTACGTTTAACAAAACACTGTCACCAGGACATACAATAGTATCTCCTGTAACTATTGGGTTTACAACGTGTTCCACAACGTCAACACTAACAGTTTTATAGCACCCTTGGTTTTCTACGGTTACCCAATAAGTATCAGAACTATCTACAGTTATTGTAGTGTCAATTGATCCTGTGCTCCAAATATAGGAGGTCAGGTTTGAAGGAGCCACATCAAGAACGCTGTTTCCACCGTCACAAAAATCTAAATCTCCAGAAATTACAGGGTTAAATGAGTTTAAGTTAGTAGTGTCAACATATACGTTTACGTCAACAATAGTTGTTTGCGCGGGTGTACCATTATCTGTTGCTGTATACGTAATAGTATTCATGCCTCCATTTGTAGGTAGAGCAACAACCCCTACAGAAATGTTTGCGGGGTTTCCTGGAGAATTATTAAGTAGCGTGAACCCCGTATTTCCGTTAAAATTAACAGAAACAGTCGTTGTTTCCCCAATTTCTGGAGACAAGAATAAGGCGTCAATAATAAGAGTGTCATTTGCACCACACATTTTTAATGTGTCACACGCACCACCTCCAGCTCCATTAAAAATATTTGGTGTAAAATTAGCAATAGGGGGTATGTTTGTGCTACTTGCTACATTAAAATATAATGATTGATTATCTAACCAACTAACACCATCATTTAAGCCACCACCACCATCATAAGCAGCTCCGGGTTGATCAAAACGACCTATTTGAATGAAACTAGTGCCATCACCCTTGTTGACACCTACAGTTGAAGGTGTTCCTCCAAATCCGTTTGTTCCTCCAGATGCAGAACCTGTAGTCCATTGCATATCTTCATAGCAAAAAGCAATATTATTACCCGCGGGTAAAACAGGATCAAGACCATTAGTTATAATTAATTGAAAGGTGTTTAATTTATCTGTTTGTGAATTATAATATCCAACACCTACCCAATTAACATACATTGCTGTTGGAGTGATTTTATAAGAGACAGAACCTCCACCCACGCCTCGTGTATCAACATCCCCCCAAAAAGGAGCTACCATTACGAAACTAGGATCTGGGAATGGATTAGATGAGAATGAGGAGTACGATGTTCCAAAAGAAATGTTTCCATTATTATTTATAAATAAGCTTGTGTAGTTTGTTCCGTATAATTGAAATGTAAAGGGGATAGCCAAAGAAGCTGTACTTCCATCATCGTTAGCCGCAAAAGCTTGAGTATAGGTTGCATCAGGAGCTACATAACACCCACAGCCTGCATTTTTATCATTAGGAGTACCTTTTCCTGGTTTTTTTCCATTTGTTTTAAATAGAATTTCTGGGTTTGAAAATTGAAACCCCAAAGGAATAGTGCCTTCGCTTTTCATTTTTTGATATAACTCAAGCTCAGTAGGCTTATTTCTTGTTGTTTCTTGAGAAAATAATGAGATTGAAAAAATCCCTAGAAATAAAAACAAAAATATTTTTTTTGACATTTTACTATAGTTTTATAAATTTTAGACGAGTTGTTCAGACTAAAAGACGCACGAATATAATAAAAATCAATAGTTTGCCAAAAAAAGTAACATATTATTCTGCTAGTATTTTAAATAGATTCGAATCCGTCTTGTAAAAACGAAATCGTAATTTTGGCAGTAAAATTGTTTCTAAGAAACTATGCAGAAAATCTTAATTATCATATTTAGTTGCTTTTTTATAAGCAAACTTTCAGCTCAAGTTGTTTTTAACACTTCTTACCATAATTTAGGAGAAGTAAATAAAGCAGATAAAAAGTATTTTGACTTTACGTTTACCAATGCAGGTAAAGAAAAAGCAACCATTTTAAGGCTGGAAGAACCTTATGGGATAGATGTGAAATTCTCTAAAAAAGAGATTTTACCTGATAGTACTATTATTGTTAGAATTAAATACACTCCAAAAAAGAAAGGGAAATTCAAAAAAGACATTCCTATTTGGGTAAATGTTAATAATGAGCCTATCACCTTAACCATTGAAGGAGATGCTAAAACCTTTAACATTAATGAATCAACCGAATGTCCTGAAATAAAAGTACAAACGAAACCGACTGAAGAACGAAAAAATGTAAAAATTAAGGTTGTAGATATAAACACTAAAAAGCCAATAAAAAATGCAACAGTTCAGATTATTTGGGATGGACTAAACTATAAAGCTTTACAAACGGATAAAAAAGGGTTTGTTATTCAAAGTTTGAAATGGGACAATTATTATTTCGTAGTTAATGCAGAAAATTACGGGGCAAAAGAAAAAGATTTTGAGCTTAATTCAGAAAATGATTATATAGAGTTTGAGTTAGGCGAGCCAACAGAAGAAGAAGTTATTGCAGCTAAAGAAGACACTGTTGTTGAAGAGCTTGTAGTAATTGAACCTGCAGATACTATTTCTACAAAAGAGCTGCCAGTAAATTTATTTGCCCCAAACAATGTTGTTTTTTGTATTGATGCTTCTGTTTCTATGAAACAAGAAGGGCGTATGGATTTATTAAAAGCTTCAATGATTGAATTGTTAAACGGACTTAGGCCGATAGATAAGTTAGCAATTGTAACTTATGCTTCAAATGTAACAACGGTTTTAAAATCGGAATATGTTACAGATAAAGCTAAAATAACAGAATTGATACAGGAATTAACAGCAGGTGGATATACTGCAGGTAGTAAAGGAATTAAAAAAGCGTATCAGATAGCTAGAGCTAATAAAATAGAGGAGGGTAATAATCAAGTAATTATAGCTACTGATGGGGGATTCATTTTAAAAGGTAATGATATTTTAGAAAATGTTGCACAGAACTATGAAAAAGGAGTTTCTATTTCGGTTGTGGGTGTTAAAAACAAAAAAACAACTGTTAAATCGATGTCATCTATTGCTGAAACTGGTCATGGAAATTACATTCACATTGAATCATATAGCCAAGCTAAAAAAGTGTTGATGGATGAAATAAAAACAAATTCCAGAAAATCGAAATAACGTAAATGGACAATCAAGAAGTCATCAAGAAAAAAATAGCCATTTTAGGTTCAACAGGCTCTATCGGCACTCAAGCTTTAGAAGTAATAGAAGAACATTCAGACAAATTTCAAGTAGAGGTTTTAACTGCTAATAGAAATGCTGACTTATTAATTGAGCAAGCCATAAAATTTAAACCTAACGCGGTTGTAATAGTTGATGAGTCTCGCTTTGAAGAAGTTTCAGAGAAATTATGGAAACACGACATTAAAACGTTTACTGGTGAAACTGCCTTGGCTCAGGTGGTAGAAATGGAAGATGTAAATATTGTGTTAACTGCATTAGTTGGTTACGCAGGTTTACTGCCAACGATTAAGGCAATTAAAGCAAAAAAGAATATTGCTTTAGCAAACAAAGAAACTTTGGTAGTGGCAGGAGAGTTAATTACCAAACTAGCTGCAGAAAATGGAGTCGCAATTTTGCCGGTAGATTCAGAGCATGGCGCAATTTTTCAGTGTTTAACAGGAGAGGTTCAAAATAAAATTGAAAAAATTTATCTAACTGCATCTGGTGGCCCTTTTAGAGGTAGAAAATCAGATGAGTTAAAAAACATAACTAAAGAACAAGCTTTAAAACACCCGAATTGGGAGATGGGAGCAAAAATCACTATTGATTCAGCTACATTAATGAATAAAGGGTTGGAGGTAATTGAAGCAAAGTGGTTGTTTAATTTAAAACCAGAACAAATAGATGTAATTGTTCATCCACAATCAATTATTCATTCTATTGTTCAGTTTGAAGATGGTAGTATGAAGGCGCAAATGGGACTACCAGACATGAAACATCCAATACAATATGCCTTATCTTTTCCATATCGATTTACTTCTAAATCTCCACGCTTTAACTTTATGGACTACCCTCAATTAACTTTTGAGCAACCAGATAAAGAAACTTTTTTAAACCTTGCCTTAGCGTATGAGGCTATGGAAAAAGGAGGAAATGCTGCTTGTGTTTTAAATGCTGCCAATGAAATTACAGTAGAAGCATTCTTAAATGATGAAATAAAGTTTTTAGAAATTGCCGAGATCAATCAAAAATGTATGGAAGAAATACCTTTCATAAAAACACCAACATACGAAGACTATGTGAGCACAAATGCTCAGGCTAGAGAATTTGCTAAATCTCTAATTTAAATCATAACTTCGCCCCTAATTTTAGATTAAATGGAATACGTTATACAGTTTGGACAATTATTTTTAAGCATTTCTATTCTTGTAGTTTTACACGAAGGCGGACATTTTATTGCTGCTAAATATTTTAAAACTAAAGTAGAAAGTTTTTACCTTTTTTTTAATCCTTGGTTTTCTGTTTATAAGAAAAAAATTGGAGAAACTGAGTATGGTATCGGTTGGTTGCCTTTGGGAGGATATGTAAAGATTGCTGGAATGATTGACGAAAGCATGGACAAAGAGCAAATGGAGAAAGAACCTGAACCATGGGAATTTAGATCTAAACCAGCTTGGCAGCGTTTAATTATAATGTTAGGAGGAATTATCGTAAACGTTATTGTTGGGTTTTTAATTTACAGTTTTGTTTTGATGGGCTATGGCGAAAAATATTTGCCGAATGAGAATTTAACAGATGGTGTATTTGTTATGAACGAAGTTTTATCTGAAAGTGTTGGAATTCAAACAGGAGATAAAATAGTGTTGGTTAATGGAGAAACGTACCAGGGGTTCTTTAACTCTGTAGAAAACATGTTATATGCTGAAACAATTACTGTTAATAGAGGTGGAGAAGAATTAAAACTACAGGTTCCAGGTGATGTTTTAGGGAAATTAATTGAAAGCAAGAAATTAGGACAAGGCTTATTGTATCCTAGAATTCCATTTACAGTTGCAGGAATTGGAAAAGGATATGTTGCTGAAAATTCAGGGTTAATGCTAAAAGATCAGATTGTCGGAATTAATAATGATGAAATAAAGTATTTTGATGAGTTTAAAGCTCTTGCAGAGAAATATACAAACCAAAATGTAGAATTAAAAGTTTTACGTGAAGGAAAAACAGTTTCTATTCCGATGCTTATTCCAGACTCTAATATTTTAGGAGTTGCTCGATACCCATATTCTGTTGAAGAGTTAGGTGAGCAGGGTATTTATGAAACGAAAACAAATAAGTATGGCTTTTTTGCTGCTTTTGGTAGAGGGGCAGGAAAAGCTCAAGAAGAAATAACCAAGTATTATAATGGCTTTAAAAAAATGGTTAACCCTAGTACAGGTGCTTATAAAGGGATGGGAGGGTTTTATTCTATTTCTAAAGTTTTTGGAACAAAATGGAAATGGCAAAACTTCTGGGAAAAAACAGCTTGGATTTCATTAGTATTGGCATTTATGAACTTGTTACCGATTCCAGCATTAGACGGAGGGCATGTAATGTTTTTAATGTATGAAATAATTACTCGAAGAAAACCGAATGAAAAGTTAATGGAATATGCACAAATGGCAGGAATGATTTTCTTATTGCTGTTTATGATTTATGCAAATACAGACTTTTTAAGGTTTTAGCTTTACTAACTTATTCTTGTTTAAAAACAGTATTTCTGCCTGCGGCATTATTATTGGATTAAAGTAGTTTTACTAATCAAGAGATTTAATCCAACACGCATGAAAAAATTATTTATTTGTTTGATTGCTTTAATAAGCACGACAGCTACTTTCGCACAGAACAATACGACAGGGAGTCTTAACGAACCTGCTATATCTTCCAGATCTTCAGTGTTGATTATTCCTTTTGAGGCTAAAATGTATATTTCAGATATTGATAGAGACTTAGCTCAAAATCATCAAATGAATTTTCAGGAAATAAAAGCAAAGTTTAGGGCAGCTTTAGATAGAGAGATCTTCATTGCCTTAAAAAACTACTATAACCCTTTGTCTTTTTATTCTATTCCACCAAACGAGTCAAGAAAAGAGTTAGGGTATATTTATAATTCTATAGGATATAAATATGAATTGGTGCCTGAAGAGGTTGTGGTTAAGAAAGAAAATGTGGGGACGAAATTAATCGGAAAGTTTAAAAAGAAGAAAAAGGAAGAAGAGTATATTGAAGCGGGTATTCAAGGAGGGCAGGTGGTCTCACAGGTTGATAATCGTGAAAAGTATATGAAAACAACTTTGGTGAATGAAAAACTACTACCTAGCTTAAATTCTAAATTTAGCGCATCACACTATATTTTTATTAATCAGTTAGACATTAAAAGAGGTGCTGACATGCGTTATGCAGCATCTGATGAAGGGTACAAAAGAGAAATTAAAGTACATTACACCATTTTTGATAATGTGGGAAAAGAACTAAGTAGCGGTGCTATTAAATCGAGATTTTCTTCTAATGAAAATGATATTGATAAAATTATTCGAGTTCAGTTCCCTTTAATTGCAGAACGAATTGTAAAAAACTTAATAGGTCCAGATGCTTCTGAAGTAGAGTAAAATGTTTTTAGCTAAAATTCCAACCATAATAAAAAAGTATTACCCTAAATTGGTTTGGGATTTGCCGAATGATGACAATAAAATTTATTTAACTTTTGATGATGGTCCAGTACCAGGGATAACCGAATGGGTATTGGATTTGTTAATGGAGTATAATATTAAAGCTACTTTTTTTTGTATAGGAGATAATGTAAACAAGTATTCTCAAATCTATCAACGAATTTTAGCCGAAGGGCACGCAGTTGGGAACCACACACACAACCATTTAAATGGCTGGAAAACAAGTAAAGGTGAATACATTAAAAACGTAATTGAATGCCAGCAGACAGTTGATTCTAAGCTTTTTAGACTTCCTTACGGAAGGATTAAAAAGCCACAATTAAATACACTTTCTTTAAGGTATAAAATTGTTATGTGGGATGTGTTGAGTGGTGATTTCGATGAAAATTTAACTCCTAAAAAATGCTATGAAAATGTAGTTGAAAATACTGTTTCAGGTTCTATAATTGTATTTCATGATAGCCTAAAGGCAGAAAGAAACTTGAAATATGCTTTACCTAAAGCTGTAGAATATTTGATGGCTAAAGGCTTTGTATTTGAGAAGTTGAATTGACAATAAACGAAGAGTTTAATAAGCTTTCTTTATTATATTGTAATGAGGTTTTTGTTTCCCAATTAATTACTGAGCCTCCAGCAGCATTAATAATTGCATGTCCCGCAGCAATGTCCCACTCCATTGTTGGTCCAAAACGAGGGTAAATATCAGCTGAATTTTCGGCAATTGTACATAGCTTTAAAGAACTTCCTTTTTGTTGAATTGTTAAATGAGTATAATTTTCCTTTAATTTATTTATAAAGCTTGTTGTCTGTTCGTTCATGTGTGAACGACTTGCTAAAACAATGAAGTTAGAGCGATTTTGAATTAGTGGAAGTTGTTCGGCATTTACCAATAAGTTGGTAATAGAATAAATAGGCTTGCTAAAATTTTCAATTTTGTAAGCTTGTTTATCTGCAAAATAAAGGGCTTGCTGAACGGGAATATAAATTACTCCCATTGTTGGCTTTCCATTTTCTATAAGTGCAATATTAACGGAAAATTCTCCATTTCTATTTACAAACTCTTTGGTTCCATCTAAAGGGTCCACCATCCAAAATTGCTTCCAATCTTTCCTTTTTTGATAGGGAGTTTGCTCCCCCTCCTCACTTATAATAGGTAGGTTTGTTTTCTCTAAGGTATTAATAATAATGTGGTGTGCGTTTTTATCCGCTTGAGTTATTGGTGAACTGTCTGTTTTTAGCTCTACCGAAAAGTCAGCATTATAAACATCTAATATTTCTCTCCCAGCTTCTAATGATGCATTAATTATTATAAGGAGCCAATCTTCTCGATTCATTATTTATGATAATTTATCTAAAACAATTTTTGCTAAACTACTTGCTCCAAATCTAAATAAGTCTGGAGATAACCATTCATCACCTACAGTATTTTCAACCAATTTTAAATAGTTAATTGCAGTAGGAATGTTACTTATTCCTCCAGCTGGCTTCATTCCTATTTTTTTACCTGTAGCGTTATAATAGTCTTTAATAGCATCTAGCATAACATATACTGAGTTGTATGTTGCACCTTCACTTATTTTTCCTGTTGAGGTTTTTATAAAGTCTGCCCCTGCATACATTGCTAAATCACTTGCAACCCTAATGTTTTGATTGTTTTGAAGCTCACCACTTTCAATAATAACTTTAAGATGAACACCTCCGCAACACTTCTTTATAGCAACAATTTCATCAAAAACTTCTTGGTATTTTCCTTCGAATAATTTTCCTCTAGAGATTACCATATCAATTTCAGTGGCACCTTCTTGAATTGCCCATTTAATTTCTTGTAGTTTAATTTCGAGAGAGGATTGCCCTGAAGGAAATGCCCCAGCAACACAAGCGGTTTTTACAGTTGTGCCAGTTAATTTATTACGCACAATTTTTGCAAATGTTGGGTAAACACAAATTGCAGCTACATTAGGAATATTATTTCTTTTTTCTAATTCTAACACAATGTCGCACATTGCTTCAACTTTACTAGGAGTATCAGAGCCTTCTAAAGTTGTAAAATCTATTAAACTTAAAATAAGTTTTAGTTTTTTGTTTTCATCGTTAATGTTAAAACTTTTGTCAAGTATAGTGTCAATATGGTTAGTGGTGGTAAATTGAAAATCAGCTTTTAAACTGGGTATGTTATT
Organism: Vicingaceae bacterium; assembly: GCA_029251425.1. Classification (GTDB taxonomy): domain Bacteria; phylum Bacteroidota; class Bacteroidia; order Flavobacteriales_E; family Vicingaceae. Next base: position 8,349 of record JAQXDJ010000440.1, on the reverse strand, counting down.
TATATCTATAGACATGTATATTTAATTCTTAGTTTTGTATTCAATGATTTTTAGTTGCGATTATATTCATCAAAACAGCTCTTTTTTGCAAAGGAAAGATAAAGAAAGCTTGCTTGTAAAAAAAATATTAATTTTTGTTTGCTTTATTTTCTTTTCTTTAAGCATTCACGCAGATAACGGATCCATAAAATTAACTCAAGAACAATATGAAATTATTATTGAGGCTCAATTAGAGTTAGAGCAGTTAATTTCAGAGAAAGCAACACCAAAAGTTAAATTTAAAAGAGGGAAAGCAATATTGCTTACTGTTTTTACTGGGTTTTTAGGCGGGCACAGAATATATTTAGGAACCCATCAAAGAACTCCCGTGTTGTACTCTATAACTCTTGGAGGGTTAGGTATTTTACCTTTAATAGATATGATAAATATCATCTTTACCAAAGATCTTGAAAAATTTGAGGACACTCCTCAAATTATTATGTGGGGAAGGTAATTTTATTCTACCGTTACAGATTTAGCTAAATTTCTTGGCTGATCTACATTACAACCTCTCATTACAGCAATATGATAAGATAATAACTGCATAGGTATAGATGTTAGTAAAGGACTTAAAGCATCTTCTGTTTCAGGAACTTCAATAACGTGGTCTGCAATAGCTTTAACCTCGGTATCTCCTTCTGTAACAATAGCAATTATTTTCCCACTACGAGCTTTAACTTCTTCAATGTTACTTACTACTTTTTCATATTTACTATGTTTAGTTGCAACAACAACTAAAGGCATTTCTTCGTCTATTAAAGCAATAGGACCGTGTTTCATTTCTGCAGCAGGATATCCTTCAGCGTGGATGTATGATATTTCTTTTAGCTTTAAAGCACCTTCTAAAGCTACTGGGAAATTATACCCTCTTCCTAAATATAAAAAGTTAGAAGCGTCTTTAAATAAGCTTGAAATATATTTTATTTGTTCGTCAGACTGAAGCATCTGTTCAACTTTGCTCGGAATTGCGTTTAGTTCAGCTAATAGTAATCTAAATCTAGACTCTGAAACGGCTCCTTTTTTATGAGCAATAGATAGTGCCATTAAAGATAGAACCGTTACTTGAGCTGTAAAAGCTTTGGTTGAAGCAACACCAATCTCTGGCCCAGCATGAGTGTATGAGCCACAATGTGTTTCTCTAGAAATGGTAGAGCCAACAACATTACAAATACCTATAATTGTTGCTCCTTTTTCTTTTGCAAGTTTAATTGCAGCCAAGGTGTCAGCAGTTTCTCCTGATTGAGAAATAGCAATAACAACATCATTCTCGTTTATAATAGGGTTTCTATATCTAAACTCTGATGCGTATTCAACTTCTACAGGAATTCTGGTTAAATCTTCAAATAGGTATTCTCCAACCAAACCGGCATGCCAAGATGTACCACAGGCAACAATAATAATACGATTAGCATTTATTATTTTTTGCTCATAATCCCTTATTCCACCTAAAGAAACAATGCCCTTGTCAACATCAATTCTTCCTCGCATACTGTTTTTTATAGAGGTTGGTTGCTCATATATTTCTTTTAACATAAAATGGTCGTAACCACCTTTCTCAATTGCCTCCAATTGAAGCTCTAGTTCTTGAATATATGGTGTAATTTCTTGGTTTTTAATATCAATTAAACGTAGATCTTCTCCTTTTTTGATTACAGCAATTTGTTCATCATCTAAATATACAACTTCATTAGTGTATTCTACAAATGGTGTTGCATCAGAAGCAACATAATAATCGTCTTCTTTTCCAACACCAATTACTAAAGGACTACTTTTTTTAGCAGCAATCATTGTATTAGGATCATCTTTAGAAATAATAACAATAGCGTAAGCTCCGATTACTTCATTAAGAGCGATTCTCACTGCTTCAACCAAATTTACTTTTGCAACATATTGTATATCTTCTATTAAGTGAATTAATACTTCAGTATCTGTATCACTATAAAATTCGTGACCTCTTTGAATTAATTCTTTTTTTAAACTTGCGTAGTTTTCAATAATTCCGTTATGAATTATTGCTAAATTTTTTGATTTTGAGTAATGTGGATGTGCATTAGTATCGTTAGGTGCACCATGTGTTGCCCACCTTGTGTGCCCAATGCCGACTGTGCTAGTGATATCTTTACCTTCTGTAAATTTTTCTAACTCAACAACCTTCCCTTGCTTTTTGTATAGATTTAGATTGTTGTTGTTAATTAAGGCAACTCCAGAACTGTCGTAACCTCTATATTCTAATCTTTTTAAACCTTTAATTACAATTGGATAAGCCTGTTTATCTCCAACATAAGCAACAATTCCACACATATTTTAAAGTTTTGAGTAAGTAATTTCTAGTTTAGTTTTGAAAGTAGGACTGTTTTCAGAATTAAATACAGCTCTGTTTGGAACAACTATGGCAGCATTAGGTGTTAAATACATTCCGTAATCAGTTATTGTTCCGTTAATTATTTCGTGAATATGTCGAGTTATATTAAACGATATTGTTTTAGATGTTGAATTATAGGTTCCTCCAAAATGTTCATCTCCTTCACTTTCATCAATAAGATTGTAAGCATCTCCATTAGAATTAATACCTGACAAGGTTAATGCTTCAAGAACATTGTTTGGGGCATCGTCAGTGCCTGTTTCAATGGTAAAAGTCATTTCTGCTTTATTGATTGAGATTTGCCCTTGATCAGCTAAGTTTTTAATATATGGAATTTCGATTTTTGTTCTTGTCCCTTCCATGTCAGAAACATAAATTCTGTTTGTATTTTTTGAAGGGTCATTATTAAGGTGTTTTTCAACATCTGTTCCCGAATAGTCATTTATAAATCGAGAATAGGTTTTAACACGGCTATCAAGAGTTAGGTCTTCTACTTTGCTTGGTGCATCAGAAGCGTTACCATTTCTATAATATATAGATAGTTTAGAAGCGGAAGAGCTGAAATTAAATAGAGCAAAAGCTCCTGAATTTGTATTAATTACAGGGCTACCACCTGCAGTATCAGAAGTAACAATATGTAAGCCGCTAAGTTTTGTATAAAACTCATTATTGTCAACATAAAAAGAGTCTCGTTGTATAGGACCAAGTAAGGACGTGTCTGTAATCACTATACGCAGTTCTGAATCTACCATTGTACTTGGTGTAAATGAACGACTTCCTAAGAGTACGTTTTTAACAGAAGAATACGTGTTAGAAAAATGAGATGTAGAACTACTTAAAGGGCTGCTTAACTCAAAGACGTTAGCCGTAATAGATGAAGAGGCGTCTCCGTATGATTGTGAAACAGTTAATGATAAAACTAAAGAATCTACTGTAAGGCTATCACCAAAATCGGTAGCACCTGTTAACCCAACATTTGTATAGATAGAGGATGATCTAACACCAAAAACAGGATCATTATAAACTCCTAGAAGTTGAAAAGGAATAAGGTCTGTTTGTGAAGGATCATCTTTTTCAACGGTAGATTGAATTGAAAAAGTATCAGTATAAATAATTGATAAATTCCCATTGTCAAAATCTGGAGAAATTTTTCCGTCTTTTTTACAAGAAAACAGAACAGAAATTAGAAATAGCGCAGAAAGTAAAAACCCTTTTTGCAATAAAAAAGTTAAATTCATTTTTTATATTAAGTTATTTTAATCTTGTAATACTTCTGACCCTTCTAAAATTTCATCATAAAAATTAGAATAAGCAGCAATGTAATCTTCAGGAGCTTGATATCCTAGTTTTGGTTTAGCACTTTCGTTAAAGTGTTTTTCTAGCTCAGGATTAATAGTTTCGCTTGCCATTATAACCGCATCAGCAGCATTCATTGCAGCTTTGTTTAAGCCAACAAATGAGGTGTCTGCATAATCAGCAATTGCTTCATCAGAAATGTCATCCATCAATGCTTTTTTAGCAAAGTCTTTGTCTAACGGTTGCTCGAAATCATTATTGTATAATGAGAAAATTACTTTTGAATTTTCAAAAATAGGTTCTTTTTTGAATGAAGTTTTAATGTAAAGAGGAACTAAACTGGTCATCCAACCATGACAGTGAATAATGTCTGGCACCCAACCTAATTTTTTTACTGTTTCTAAAACGCCTCTCACAAAGAAAATTGCTCTTTCATCATTATCTTTAAATTCTTCGCCAGTTTTTTTATCATGGAAAACAGCTTTTCTTTGGAAAAAGTCTTCGCTGTCTATAAAGTAAACTTGCATTCTGGCAGCCTGTATAGACCCAACTTTAATAATTAGTGGGTGATCGTTGTCGTTTATGATTAAGTTCATACCAGAAAGGCGAATTACTTCGTGTAGTTGATTTCTTCTTTCATTGATACAGCCAAATTTTGGCATAAATGTTCTAATTTCTTTTCCGTCCTCTTGGATTCCTTGTGGTAAATACCTTCCAAAGTGACCTAACTCGTTCTCTTCTAGGTATGGTGTAATTTCTTGGGATATAAATAAAATCTTCTTCTTTTTCATAATCTGCCTATAAGTTTAGTATGCAAAAGTACGCTATTTTTAGGGGATTGTCAAGTTTACATGTTGGATTAACAGCTTTTAACAAGCTATATCTCTAAATAAATGATTTATTTTGCGCCAAATTGAAAGCTTATATAAATATGCAAATATTTTATACGGTTAAAGAAATACAAAATTACTTATCTCAACATGCAACAAAAAGCGTTGGTTTTGTTGCTACAATGGGAGCTTTACATCAAGCTCATATTTCATTGATTGATATTTCTAAAGAAGAAAATGAGCTCACTATTTGTAGCATTTTTGTAAATCCAAAACAGTTTAATAAAAAAGAAGATTTAGAAAAATACCCTAGAAATACACCAGCTGATTTAGAAAAGTTAAAAACAGGAGGTTGTGATGTTGTTTTTATACCAAGTGTTACAGAAATGTATCCTCAAAAAGTAGAAAAAAACTTTGATTTTGGAACACTTTCAGAGGTAATGGAAGCCGAACATAGACCCGGGCATTTTAATGGAGTAGCTATTGTTATTGAGCGGTTTTTTGAAATATTAAAGCCAACTCGAGCCTATTTTGGAGAAAAAGATTACCAACAATTAGCTGTAATTAAAGCTTTGGCAAAACAAATTAATTCTCCAACAAAAATAGTGGGCTGCCCAATTTTTAGAGAAGAAAATGGACTAGCAATGAGCTCAAGAAATGAGCGCTTGTCAAGCGTTGAAAAAGAACAAGCGAGTATAATTAGCAAAGCACTTAAATACGTTTGTGAGCATAAACATAAGTCTGTTTCAGAATTAAAAAGTCATTTTTTGAAAGAAATGAGTGAGCATAAAAACTTTGATCCAGAATATTTTGAAATTGCAGATGAATTAACTTTAGAGCCAATTATAAATTGGGGCCATGCAGATAAATATATTGCCTTTACAGCGGTTAATGTAAGTGGAGTTAGGCTAATCGACAATATGACAATTATTAACTAATTTTACGATTCAAAATATAGCTTTGAAAAAAACCTTAATTAATATTCTTAAAATCGTTCTTCCGCTCGGAATTGGAGTTTATTTAACGTGGTTTTTTATTTCTAATATGTCTGAAGAGGAGCTAACTAGCTTAAAAGAAGCATTTATAAAAGCAGACTATATTTATTTGTTTTACGGATTAATTATTATGTTATTAAGTCACATGAGTAGGGCTTACAGGTGGAAATATATGTTAGAACCTTTAGGGCATAAACCTAATTTTTGGAAAATGTATCACAGTGTTATGATTGGTTATTTAATTAATCTAACAATACCTAGGTCGGGCGAAGTTGCTCGTGCAGGGTACTATGCTAAATTTCAAGAAAATACTAAGTTTGATAAAGTTTTTGGGACCATAATTGTAGAACGAATTATTGATTTAGTAATGCTCAGTATTGTGTTAGGAATTACGCTTTATTTACAAAAAGATTTAGAGGCGTTTAATGAAATTCGAAACTCTGGAAAAACTGAAACTGTTATACCTATGTGGGTTTATTTTACTGCTGCAGGGGCTATTTTAGTTGGAATCGTTGCTATATTAAAAATTCCGATTTTAAAAGAAAAAGTTTTAGGGTTAATTAAAGGTGTTTTAGAGGGTGTTAAAACAATATTTAAATTAAAACAACGAGCGGCATATATTTTACATACTTTATTTATTTGGGGTTGTTATGTTGGAATGATTTGGGTTTGTGCTTTTGCACTACCAGAAACTGCAGGGTTAAGCATGAATGCTGTTTTTGCCGCCTTTGTAGTTGGTGCTGTCGCTATTTCTGCTTCGCCAGGAGGATTAGGACTTTATCCGTTTATGGTTGCAACATTGTTAAGTCAATTGTATGGGATAGAAAATGCTGGATCATTTAGTATGTTAGCATGGTCTGCGTTAACACTGTTTACTATTTTGGCAGGGTTGGTATCGTTATTTGTTTTACCATTTACCAATAAAAAACAAATTGCCTAATGAGTAGCAAGTTTGAATCGGTAAAGAATAAAGTAGTTGCTCAAGAGCAATTATTGGATGTTATTAAAACTTGGAAAGGAACAAATCAAAAAATAGTATTTACCAATGGTGTTTTTGATCTTTTACATCGTGGGCACATTGAATATTTAGCACAAACAGCAGATTTTGCGGATAAACTAATTGTGGCTGTAAATGCTGACGCTTCAGTTAAGCGTTTAGGAAAAGGAGATAGTAGGCCTTTACAAGATGAAAACTCTAGAGCTTTAATTATTGCTGCATTAGAATTTGTAGATGCTGTTGTAATATTTGATGCGAACACTCCTTTTGAATTAATTTCTAAAATTAAACCCGATGTTTTAATTAAAGGGGGGGATTACGATGCAAATTGTACAGATGCTTCTGATAAGAAATATATAGTAGGTTCTGATGTGGTAAACCAAAATGGAGGAGTAGTAAATGTTATCCAATTTGTTGATGGTTATTCTACCACGAAAATAGAAGAAAAAATAAAGAAAAGTTAGAAGTTATGTTGGCAATGCCAGCTGAATTAGTTTTTTCAACGAAGAGAATTTTAAGTTTTGAAAAAGTATAGTTAACAAGGTCTATAGCTTGTAGCGATTTCGAAGTTACAGAAATAAACGGTTTACCACTTAGCCAAATCTTCGATTTGGATTTTAAATTTCGAGAGTAAAATCCAAATCGAAGATTTGGCGGACTATGGACGACATTAGCACGAGCAATAACGGCCGAACCGCTATGAGCTATAGACCTTGTTAACTATATTTTTTCTAATAAGTAGAAGTAGCCCTCAAATTTGTGATGCTGCCATATTTCACCTTCAGTATTAGGGAATACTTTAAAATATTCTTCATCAGCATATAAAACGATGGTTTTACCAACACGGACATAATTTGTGCTTTCTTGAAAATTTGGAGATTTAAAATCGGGGAAATAATGTTTAATTTGTTTAGACATGTGTTGACCTAGATTTCTATTGAATCTTTTTTTGGCTTTTTTAGTCGGTTTGTCTAGTTGATTATAGACATGTTTAAGTATAATGTTTTTAGGGAATGAAGTTTTTTTAAGAGCATCATCTACATACTTAAAAGGGTTAAGCGTATTGTAATCATTTGTTGTTTGTATGGAAAATGGACCTTCTGGAACCCAATCAGCGGAGTTAACAACATTAAAAGCCCAACCATTTTGAGTGAGAGCTTCATATTCATATGCATAATATAGGTTGCCAGGTTTTGGGGCAGCACTAGCGTAAGTTTTTATTGTTAGGTTTTTATATTTTAAATTTTTACTTTTCAGATCGTGTAACATAGATGTGAGTAAATATGCTATAGCACCACCTTGACTATGTCCAATTATATAGAAATCATTAGTACCACTATCTAGACAAGAATCAATTTTGGGTAGTATATCTTCATATAAAGAAAGAGTGCCAATCAGCCACCCAGCATGTACAGATGCTCTTTTATTATTGCTTAGGTGGTAATTATAAATCAGAGAATCACTCAAATGGATTGTTCCCGAGGCAGGTAGCATTGCTGCAAAAAAGTTCTCAATCCAACTTTCTAATTTTAAGGTTGTTCCTCTTATACTTATTGTAGCTATGGAATCTTTTGATGTCCATAATTCCCAACGGTTATCAAGACCTACGACTTTAGACCTATAAACTCTGCTGAACTTTTTAGGAGCAGGTAGTTCCTTATTGTAAAGAGAGTCACTTTGTCTTGTCGATATTTTTAGTAACTCAGAATATTCTATTTTAGAAAAACCAGGAGTGATTTTAGAAGATTGACACATACTATTGAGGTTCAATAATATTGTAAAAAGTGATAAAAATATAAATTTCATAATTATAGTTAATGTATTTATTAG